>MGWR01000041.1 GCA_001801085.1 Gallionellales bacterium GWA2_60_142
CTGACCGGCGGCACCGTGATCGCCGAAGAAGTCGGCCTGACGCTGGAAAAGGCGACACTGGAAGACATGGGCCAGGCCAAGCGCATCGAAGTGGCGAAGGACAACACCACCATCATCGACGGCGCCGGCAAGACCGAAGCAATCCAGGCTCGCATCGTCACCATCAACAAACAGATGGAAGAATCCTCCAGCGACTACGACAAGGAAAAGCTGCAAGAGCGTAAGGCCAAGCTGTCCGGCGGCGTGGCGGTGATCAAGGTCGGCGCTGCGACCGAAGTCGAGATGAAGGAAAAGAAGGCGCGCGTCGAAGACGCATTGCACGCAACCCGTGCAGCTGTTGAAGAAGGCATCGTCCCCGGCGGCGGCGTGGCACTGCTGCGCGCCAAGGCTGCTGTTGCCGGCCTGAAGGGCGACAACCACGACCAGGACGCCGGCATCACCATCGTGCTGCGCGCGATGGAAGCCCCGCTGCGCGCGATCGTATCAAACGCAGGCGACGAGCCTTCGGTGGTCGTCAACAAGGTGCTGGAAGGCAAGGGTAGTTACGGCTACAACGCTGCCACTGGCGAGTATGGCGACATGCTGGCGATGGGCGTGGTCGATCCGACCAAGGTCACCCGCACCGCGCTGCAAAATGCCTCCTCCATCGCCGGTCTGATGCTGACCACTGCCTGCATGGTAGCCGAATCGCCGGAAGACAAACCGGCCGGCGGCATGGGCGGCGGCGACATGGGCGGCATGGGTGGTATGGGCGGCATGATGTAACTATGCCGTTCGTTGCACCGCAATAAAACAAACCCCGCGTCACGCGGGGTTTGTCATTTGGCGCAATCTAGGTATAATGCGCGGCTTCTCGATTGGCGAGCTGTTGCGTCAACCGGAATAGATGGCTCGGTAGCTCAGTTGGTAGAGCAGCGGATTGAAAATCCGCGTGTCGGTGGTTCGATTCCGCCCCGAGCCACCAATATTCAAAGACCGGACTAATCTCCGGTCTTTTTTTGCCTGCTCGAAGCGCCAACACTGGCGGGGCTTGCGGGTTTCGTGCGAATGTCAGCGGCGGCGCAGAAACGCGGGGCTTGGCGGTTTTTCCTCTCTCTGCGCTCTCTGTTTTCTGTTTGTGCGAATATCACATTCGCACGACCCCTCTGTAAGAGCGCGCGCGTTTTTTGGCTTTTTTTGTTGGTCTCTCTAATGTGCCAAATCAAACACTCCCCCACACTGTGAGCATGACCATGCCGGCGGCTGGGAAATCGTGCGCTGTTGCGGTAGACTGCCCGAAAACAGGGGGAGGCTTGTGATGGATGACGTTGAAAGCTCAATATTGGTGCGATTGAAGATCGCCGATCGTCTGCCCACGCCGAAAGGAGTGGCGCTGGAGGTGATCAATCTGACGCAGCGGGAGGATGTCTCGAATCACGAGATCGCGCGGATGGTCGGCGCCGACCCGGCGCTGAGCGCGCGCGTCATCAAGGCTGCAAACGTTCTGCTGTCCAATCCTTCTCGTCCGGTCGCGACCATCTCCGATGCGGTGACGGTGCTTGGTGCACGCGCGTTGCGCCAGTTGGTGCTGGGCATTGCACTGATCGTGGACTACCGGAACGGTCCTTGCAAGTCGTTCGATTATCAGTATTTCTGGGCCCGTTCATTGCTGACCGGTATCGCCGCGAAACATCTGGTGGCGCGGGCGCGGCTGGCAGTTCCCGAGGAAATATTCGTGCTGGGTCTGCTCGGTAATATCGGACGTCTGGCGCTCGCCACGGCCTATCCGGACGAGTACGGCAAGCTGATGGCGCGGATGCAGGGAGTGTCGATGGGCGAGTTGCAGCGGCAGGAGCAGGATGTGCTCGGCTGCGACGAAGCTGAATTGAGTGAGGCGATCCTCGCTGACATGAATTTCCCCAAGGTGTTTCAGATGCTGGCGCACGATTATCTGACGCCCGAGCACAGCAAGCTGGCGGAGGGTTCGCGCGAATGGCGTCTGCTGCATCTGTTGTATGTGGCTTCTTTGCTTGCGGATGCCTGTCTGGCCAAACCGGATGAGCGCGGCAGACTGGTGGCGAAATTGCGGCTGTCCGCTGCCAGAGTCGCGGTGGAAGGCGATCAGTTGGTCGAGATCGGCGATGTTTGCATCCACGACTGGCTGGAGTGGTTGGAGTTGCTGAATATGAAGATGGTGCATATCCCGCCGTTCACGGAAATGTTCAGTCAGCCCGATGTGCCGGATGTCGCTGTCGAGGTGCCGCAGTGGGTCGATGTCGGTCGCGATCATTACAAGATGCGTGTGCTGGTGGTCGAGGATGATCGTGCGATGCTGGTATTGCTGGAGGCGATGCTCAAGGCTGCCGGACATGAGGTGCTGACCGCGCGCAACGGCGTCGAGGCGATGCAGGTGGTCGAGGCGCAACATCCGCAACTGGTGATTACCGGCTGGAGTCTGCCGGTGATGGATGGCGTGACGTTGTGCCGCAAGCTGCGCGAGAGTTCGGCGCGTCGCGATGTGTATGTGTTCATCCTGACGGCGAAGGAGACCGCCGATAGTCTGGTGGAGGCGTTCGAGGCGGGTGCCGACGATTATCTGGTCAAGCCGGTCTCGCAGCGAGTGTTCTTTGCGCGGCTGCGCGCCGCCCAGCGGGTGGTTCAGCTGCAGGAAGAGCTGGCCTATGACCGCGAGCAGTTGCTGCGTTTCTCCCGGGATCTGGCGGCATCGAACGAACGCCTGCAGCGCTTGGCGCTGACCGACGCGCTGACCGAACTGCCGAATCGCCGTTCCGCGGTTGAGCGCCTCGAGCAGGAATGGGCGCTGGCCAAGCGCGGCGACCGCATGCTGTCGTGCATGATGGTTGACATCGATCACTTCAAGTCGATCAACGACAAGCTGGGGCATCAGGCGGGCGACGAAGTGTTGAAGAACGTGGCCCTTGCGCTGCGCCATTCTGCCCGTACCCAGGATCTGGTGTGTCGTTACGGCGGGGAAGAGTTCGTGGTGATTTGTCCGGATACCGATCTCAGGGCGGCTGCGCAGTGCGCGGAGCGCTTGCGCCAGAAGGTGTCCGAGCTGAGCTGCCAGGGTCGGGGTTCGACCATCTCGCTGACTATTAGCGTTGGTGTCGCGGAGCTGCGTCCGGACATGAGTTCGGTGGATGTGCTGCTCGCGCGTGCCGATGCCTGTCTGTATGCGGCGAAGGAGGCCGGCCGTAACCGGGTGGTCGTCGGCAAATGAGTGTCGCGCGAGTTTGTTGTTTTGTCTGAAATCCGACAACGCTTCGTGTAGGAAAAGAGCCTACATGGAGCGACTCTTGCCCCTACATAAGAATCGGCGGTAGTCCAATTATCCGCAAGTCCTCTGTTTGCAATAATCGAGATGTCATAAATCGGTAGTGCGCGCTCGCAATGGGTGCGTCGCCGGCGGTGGCGTGATTGGCGGATTGTCCGCCTGCAAGGGTTACAAGGGGGCTATATGAACGGCACACAATTGCAAGAAGGCATTCGTGAACTCAATCTGACTTATCTGATGCTGGCGCAGCAGATGATCAAGGAGGACAAGGCTGCTGCGATCTTCCGTTTGGGTCTCAGTCAGGATCTGGTGGATGTGGTTGCTGGTCTGTCGCCCGCGCAGGTGGTGAAGATGGCGGCGTCCAATATGCTGCTGTTCCGCTTCCGTTTCGACGAGACGCTGCTGCTCAACATGGTTAGCGATTACAGCAAGGATCGCATGATGTCTCGTGCGCATGCCGCAATCCTGATGTCGGGGCAACCCGTTGAAGAACTCGCGTAATAAAGCGGGCGAGCCGGCTGTCAAAACTGTAGCGGGCGAGGCTAAGCAGGTTCAGGTTGCAATCGATCTGATTGAGCTCGGGGCGCGTCTCCAGTTGTTGCAGGAGGAGACTTCATTGAGTCGCGAGCGTCTGTTGAGGCTCTACAAGGAGGTCAAGGGCGAGTCCCCTTCCAAGGGAATGCTGCCTTACTCGACCGACTGGTTCATGAGCTGGCAGCCCAATATCCATGCCTCCCTGTTCATGGATATCTACCGTTTTCTCGTCATGCACGCGGGCATCGAAGGCGTGCAGGCGCTGATCTCCGCCTATCGTCTCTATCTCGACCAGATGCAGGGTATCGAGGAGTCGGAGCCTATTCTCAGTATTACCCGCGCATGGTTCCTGATCCGGTTCTTCAAGGCCGGGATGATGCAGCTTTCGCCCTGCAAGGAATGCGGCGGCTATTTCGTCACCCACATCAACGAGCTGTGCGACGACTACGTGTGCGGCATCTGTCATCCGCCGGCCCGGGCCGGCAAAACCAGGGCGGCGAGGCAGGCCGCGCTGGATATCGCTGCGCAGGCGCTCTGAATCCCGGTTGCAACCCCTGCGGCGCGGTTTTCATTTAGAATGCGCCAAATGATTCATCGATATTGCCGGTGAGGATGCCAGGCAAACAGGGGGCGCAGTTATGTTGGTCATAATCGGTTATCTGGTGGTCGCGGGCTCGGTGTTCGGCGGTTTTGCGCTGGCAGGCGGGCACATGGGGGCGCTGTTTCAGCCTGTCGAGCTGCTGATGATCGGCGGCGCCGCCGTCGGCGCATTCCTGGTTGGCAATACCATGGAGTCGATCAAGGCCACGATTTCGGCCTTGCCCAAGGTGTTCCAGGGGGCGAAGTACAACAAGGGCGTCTACATGGAATTGCTGGCGCTGTTGTACGAGCTGCTTAACAAGGTGCGCAAGGAAGGCTTGATGTCCATCGAAAACGACGTCGAGAATCCGCATGAAAGCCAGATATTTTCCAAATATCCCGGGATCGCTTCCGACCATCATGTCGTCGAATTCATGACCGATTATCTGCGTGTCATGGTCAGCGGCAACCTCAATGCGATGGAAATCGAGAACCTGATGGATGTGGAGATCGAGACGCATCATCACGAGGCGTTGGCACCCTCGCACATCGTCGCCAAGCTGGGCGATGCGATGCCGGCCTTCGGTATCGTCGCCGCGGTGATGGGCGTGGTGCACACGATGGAGTCGGTCGGCCTGCCGCCTGCCGAGCTGGGTATCCTGATCGCCCATGCGCTGGTCGGCACCTTCCTCGGTATTCTGCTTGCCTATGGCTTCGTCGGTCCGCTGGGGACGACGCTGGAGCAGAAGGCCGACGAGAGTACCCGGATATTCAATGTCATTAAGGTGACGTTGCTGGCCAATCTGAACGGTTATGCGCCGGCGATGGCGGTGGAGTTTGGCCGCAAGGTGCTGGTTTCGAGGGACAGGCCGGGCTTCCTCGAGCTGGAAGAGCATGTCAAACAGAAGCGTTAGGGGAGATTGCGTGCCATCTGCTTCCGGTTTGCCGTTCTTGCCATGCCACTTTTCTGTGCTTTTGAAATCGGCGTCGGGCGATGAGCCCGACGCCGTTTTTTTGTGATGTCTAGAGTATGAGTCAGGACAAAAATAAAAAACCGATCGTCGTCAAGCGCATCAAGAAGGTCGCGGGCATGGCACATGGCGGGGCGTGGAAGATCGCCTACGCCGACTTCGTCACCGCGATGATGGCGTTCTTTCTGCTGATGTGGTTGCTGGGCTCGACGGCAAAAGGCGACTTGCAGGGTATTTCCGAGTATTTCAAGACGCCGCTCAAGGTGGCGCTGCTGGGCGGCGAAGGGTCGGGCGATGCGACCAGCATCATCAAGGGAGGTGGCGACAACATCACCAAGAGTGAGGGGCAGGTGAAGCTGGCAGATGCGCAGCAGGTGGCCAAGATCGAAGACGTGCAGAAGGAAATCGCGCGCATCGAGCGCATCAAGGAAGTCGAGAAGCTCAAGCAACTGAAGCAGAATATCGAGAAGGCGATCGAGAGTAATCCTAGCCTGAAGAAGTTCAAGAACCAGATTTTGCTGGACATGACTACCGAAGGATTGCGCATCCAGATTGTGGATGAAAAGAATCGCCCGATGTTCCAGTTGGGCAGTGCGCGGCTCGAGCCCTACACCAGAGAGATATTGCACGAGATCGGACGCATGCTGAACGAGGTGCCGAACAAGGTGAGCCTGTCCGGCCACACCGATGCCGCGCTTTATGGTGGCGGCAACAAGGGCTACAGCAACTGGGAATTGTCCGCCGATCGCGCGAATGCCTCGCGCCGCGAGTTGATTTTTGGGGGCATGGATGCGGAGAAAATCGTGCGCGTGGTTGGCCTGTCTTCCGCCGTGCTGTTCGTTAGGGAGGAGCCGCTGAATCCGATGAATCGCCGCATCAGTCTGATCGTAATGAACAAGCAGGCCGAAGAGGCCGCGCAGCACGATGGCGGTGTCGTCGATGCGGAGGGCGGTGAGAGGCTGGAGAGTGCGCTCAAGGATGGGGCGGGTGCCCAGTCGGGGGCGCCGGCTGCGTCGACAGCTCCGGCAACGCCATGACAAGCATCGAATTGGCACGGGTTTGTTTGTTTGTTCGCGGCAAGGGCAGGTTGTTGTAGCCGTTAAAGTAAGCGCAGCGATATAACTCAACGTTGTATGTTTCAGGGGGTAAGAATGAACTACTGGTGGAGCAAGCTTTCGCTGAAGAACAAGTTGCAGGTGCCTATCCAGTTGCTGCTGCTGGGGATCATGGTGGTGGCGCAACGCTCCGCGCTTGAGACCTTCGAACATTATGTGCTCGAAGAGTCCAGGCAGAAGGCGGTGGTCGCTGCGGATGGCGTGCTGAACGGCCTGAATATGTTGATGCTCAACGGCCTGATCAGCGATACCGAGCAGCGTACGCTGTACGTCAAGAAGATGGGCGCATCGGACCGAATGCTGGAGTTGCGCGTGATCCGCGGCAAGCCGGTGCAGGACCAGTACGGGCCGGGCATGCCGACCGAGCAGCCGGTCGACGAACTGGATCGCCGGGCGCTGTCGTCGGGCCAGCAACAGACCGCGCTGGTCGATCAGAACGGGGTGCGCGCGCTGCGGGTGGTGGTGCCGTTCATCGCCAAACAGGAATTCCGCGGCACCAATTGCCTGATGTGCCATACCGTGCCGGAAGGTGCGGTTAACGGTGCGGCCAGCATCACGGTGGATCTCACCGACGAATACGCGGTGATGAGCAAGGCCAACCTCGTGTTGTGGGGCGTACAGCTGGGCGTGCAGGTGCTCCTGTGGTTCGGGATAGGCTGGCTGATCGATCTGGTGATCAGGCCGACGCGCGAATTGCAGAAAGTAATGCAGACCATGCAGGCCGACGGCGATCTGGGTAAACGTGCCGTCGTGCACAATCAGGACGAGATCGGCATGACGGCGAAGGCCTTCAACGACTTGGCCGCCGGCTTTCAGGTGATCGTCGCCCAGGTCGAGGGGCATGCCTCGCGGGTGGCGGATGCGGCTCATTCGCTGGCTGGGGACGCCGAACAGCTTGCGCTCAGCTCGCAGCAGCAGAGCGACGCGGCGGTTTCCGCATCCGCAGCGGTCGAGCAGGTGAGTTCCAGCATCAGCCAGGTTGCCGAGGGCGCGGAGCGCGTGGCCCGGCTGTCGTCAGATAGTCTGGAGCGGGCCAATCGCGGCCAGGAGAGCCTGCAGGAGATGGTGCAGGAGTTGGAGCGCGTCGAGAGTGCGGTGACGCAGATCGCCACGTCGGTGAACGAATTCGTCAGCAGCACCCAGAGCATCACGAGCATGACCCAGCAGGTGAAGGACATCGCCGAGCAGACCAATCTGCTGGCACTGAATGCGGCGATCGAGGCGGCGCGTGCCGGCGAACAGGGGCGCGGCTTTGCGGTGGTGGCGGACGAGGTGCGCAAGCTAGCGGAAAAATCGGCGCAGTCGGCCAACGAGATCGACGAGGTGACTCAGTCGCTCGGCATGCAGTCCGGCCGGGTCGAGAAGGCGATGCAACGTGGCATGAGCGCGCTGCAGAGCAGTCAGGCGCATGTGCGCGAGGTGACTGGCGTACTGGTCGAGGCGAACACCTCGGTCGGCAGTGTGAATCAGGGGTTGGAAGAGATATCCGGATCGATCAACCGGCAACGAGATGCCACTCAGGAGATTGCTCACAACGTCGATGCGATTGCGGCGATGGCGAGTCGTAGCAACGAGGTGGTTCGGCGCACCGTCGAGGAGGTGAAAGCGATGGAGCAACTCTCCGCGAATTTGAGTCAGACAGTGGGGCGATTCAAGATATAGCGTATTCGTTGGAGTTCTCGCGTAGTTCGCGAGATGGCCAGTTTGGCTGGTGTAAAGCATCGAGACAGATAGGGGAGATAAGGGTGAAAAAGAAGATATTTACGCTGATTGCATTGTTTGCACTCAGCATGCTGGGTCTCGTCGCATTGTCCTGGTATGGGCAGGGCGAGTTGGGCAGGCTGGAACATGAGGCCCATGAACGTGCGGTCGCGGGCGAGAAAATTACGACGGCGTCTTTCATCGGTGCGGAGATGTATCAGATCGTCGCCGATAGCGTCATCAATCGCAACCTGGACGAGAGTGCGAAGGACTGGGCCGCAGAGAAGACCAAGGCGGGTGCTCAGATGGCGGAGGTCGAGGCGCTGGTCGACACCGACGAAGAGAGAGCACTTGCCAAGGTTGCGCGTCAGGCATACGACGAGTTCGTTAATGTCTATGAGAAGGAAATGTTGCCGTTGCTACGAGCGGGAGCGGTGCAGGGGGATGCGGCGACCATTTCCGCGGCGGATGACAGGGTCGATGTGCAGGCCGCGAAACTCTCCGACGCCATGAGCAAGATCAAGGATTCGCTCGATAAGGAGGTGCTGGAAGCGCAGGATGCCTTCGAAGCGACCAGCAAGGCGACCACGATCACGCTGCTCGTGGCGGGGGCAGCGGTGCTCGTGGTAGTGGTGTTTATCGGCATGGGGGTTGTGCGTAATGTGATGCAGCAGTTGGGGGGAGAGCCGCACGACGTGGCCCAGGTCGTTAATGCGATGGCTGCCGGCGACTTCTCGCAGCAGCCAGCCCGGCATCCGGTGGCGGGTAGTCTGCTGGCCAATGCGTATCAGATGCAGGCCGCGTTGCGCGATATGATCGCGAACGTGAAGAGTCAGGCCGATCAGGTGGGCGATGCGGCGCTGGGCCTTGCCAGCGCTTCGCGGCAGATATCGGAAGGGTCGCAGGCGCAGAGCGAGGCGGCTGCCGCTACTGCGGCGGCGGTCGAACAGATTACGGTCAGCATCAACTCAGTCGCGGCGAATACCGATGAGGTGCGCAAGCTGTCCGAGCTGAGCTTGGTGCAGACTCGGCAGGGCAACCAGAATGTCGATGAAATGATCGGCGAGATACGCAACGTGCAGGAGTCGGTCAATCTGATCGCCGATTCGGTCAAGGAATTTGTCGATAGCACGCGCGCGATTGCCGGCATGACCCAGCAGGTGAAGGACATCGCCGAGCAGACCAATTTGCTGGCGCTGAATGCCGCGATCGAGGCGGCGCGCGCCGGCGAGCAGGGGCGCGGCTTTGCGGTGGTGGCGGACGAGGTGCGCAAGCTGGCCGAAAAGTCGGCGCAGTCGGCCAACGAGATCGATCAGGTGACCAATTCTCTGAACCAGAAATCGGGACACGTAGAAGGCACAGTGCAGGCCGGCCTGCGTTCGCTGCAATCGACGCAGGAGCATATCGAACGTGTGTCGACGGTGCTGAACGAGGCGAGTGCTGCTGTTACTCAATCCAGTCACGGCGTTAGCGACATCGCCTCGTCGGTGGCCGAGCAAAGCCTGGCCAGCACCGAGATTGCGCGCAACGTCGAGAAAATCGCCCAGATGTCCGAGGAAAACCATGCGGCGGTGGAGTCCAATAGTCAGGAGATCGAGCGTCTGGAACAGTTGTCCGGCGAATTGCGGGCGTCGGTGAGTCGGTTCAGGGTGTAGGCGTACGGTGCGTGCGTTCTTGCCGGGCGCGCAAATGAGTTTTCGTGGAGAGGTGAGCATGCAAAACAAGAATGCATATGTGTCGCAAAAGGAAGTGCCGTTTCCGGTGGGAATGGTGCTGGTGTCGAAGACGGATACCAAGGGCATCATCACCTATTGCAACGATGCCTTCGTCGAGACCTCCGGTTATACCCGCGAGGAGTTGGTCGGCAAAGGCCACAACATCGTGCGCCACCCCGACATGCCGCCGCAGGCGTTCAAGTGGTTGTGGGATACGTTGAAAGAGGAGCGCCCGTGGCGCGGCGTGGTCAAGAACCGCTGCAAAAACGGCGATCATTATTGGGTGCGCGCCACGGTCGCGCCTATCATTGAGGGTGGCCAGATCATCGGTTATGTCTCGATCCGCAAACCGCCGACCCGGGCGCAGGTCGCCGAGGCTGAGAAAATGTACCGCGAACTGAGCCAGTCTGGCGCGCAAATCGTTTCGAAATACGAGCGATTCAAGATCAAGAACTGGTCGATGAAAGGCAAGTTGCAAGCGGCGATCCAGGTCCCGCTGCTGGTGATTTTGTCGGTTGCGCAGTTCTATATCACCGAGGGGCTGAAGGACGACGCGATGCGTCTGGCCGCCAACAAGGGTGACATGATCGCTAACCAGATCATCGACGGTGCGAATCTGTTGATGGTGACAGGACAGGCCGGTGACGTGGCGACTCGCAAGTTGTTGCTGGAGAAGGTGGCCTCGTCCGGCAACGTTAAATCGGCTTCAATAGTTCGGGCACCGCAACTGGTCGAGCAATACGGCGCTCTGCCGGAGGAACGCATCAAAGATGAGGTGCAGCGCCAGGTGATCGAGACAAAGCAGCAGCATGTCCTGTTCACCAAAGATGCGGCGGGCGATCCGATGATGCGCATCGTCACGCCCTACCTGGCCAGCAAGAACTTCCACGGCACCGATTGCACGGCTTGTCACATGGTTCCGGAAGGAGAGATTACCGGAGCATCGGATGTGGTGATCGACTTGAAGCCGGATTTCGCCCGCATCCATGCGATGGAACTCAATGTGCTGATCGGGCAGGTCGCGTTGCAGGTGTTCCTGTTCTTCTTCATCGGCTGGTGCGTGGATCGATTCATCCGCAATCCGATGGCCGATGTCGGGCGGGAATTCCGCAACATCATGGAAGGCAATCTGGATACCGAGCTGGACATTTCCATTCATGACGAAATGGGCAAATTGTTGTGTGAGATACAGACGATGCAGGCCTATCTGCGCACCATGGTGGACGAGATCGTCACCCCGGTGAACGCGATGCAGCGGCGCATTCAGGATGTCGACGGGCAGGTTGCCGGCGTGGCGATCAATGCGCTGACCGAACAGGATCATATTCAGAGCATTGCGGCGACGATGGAGCAGTTCAGCCAGTCGGTCGTCGAAGTGGCGCATATGGCGGCGGATTCCCTGAAAGATGCGCAGGCGATGCAGCGCATCGTCGAGCAGAACAACGGTAATATGGAGCAGAGCATCTCGGCGACCAGCCGGGTGGCCGAGACTGTGCAGACATCGAGTCGGACAATCTCCGATCTGGGCGTGTCTATCGAGAAGATCGGTACGATTGCGAACGCGATCAAGGAAATTGCCGAGCAGACCAATCTGCTGGCGTTGAATGCGGCGATCGAGGCCGCGCGTGCCGGCGAGCAGGGACGAGGCTTTGCCGTGGTGGCGGACGAGGTGCGCAAGCTGGCCGAACGCACCGCGGCCAGCACCAAGGATATTGCCAGCACCATAAGCGAGATCAATGCCGTTTCCGACGCTGCGGTGAAAACCATGCATGAGGCGGTGACTGAGGTGGAGACGGGGATTGAGCTGATCCGCAAGAACGGCGAGGGCTTGAAGGAGATCATGAGTGCCACGATCAATGTCGCGGGACGCATCGAACATATCGCCACGGCGTCCGGCGAGCAGTCGGCCGCCAGCGAGGGCGTGGCAAATAGTCTGGAACGGATCAATGGTTTAGTGGACAATAACGCCCAATCGGCCAGTGCGGCCAAGCAGGCGATGGACGAATTGTCGAAGTCGGCAGGCGAATTGCGCAAGGCCGGTTACCCGTTGACCAAGTGTGCGATGGAGTAGAGGCGCGGCGCGCCGAGCCGAGCCGAGCCCCTGCAATTGAGGAGAAGAAATGTCGGACCTGTTAAGAAATATCGATGCGCGTACCAAGCTGGCGGGAACCAACAAGCTGGAAATCCTGATGTTTTCGCTTGGCAAGGATATGCGCAACGGACGCGAGGAAACCTTCGGCATCAACGTGTTCAAGGTGCGCGAGGTGATGCGCATTCCCGAGATCACGCGCGCGCCGGAAATGCCATCTGCGGTCGAGGGCATGGTGAGCCTGCGCGGCCAGTTGGTGCCGGTGATCGATCTGGCAAAGTACATCGGCATGGAGACGGACAGCGTGCCGGAGATCATGATCGTCACCGAATATAACGGCCACACCCAGGGATTTCTGGTCAAAGCCGTAGACAACATCCTGCGGCTGGACTGGTCGGCGATGCGCGTACCGCCGGCGATGCTGACCGCCGAGATGGGCGGGCTGGTAACGGCGATCACCGAGTTGAAGGACAAGCGGCTGGTGATGATGCTGGACGTGGAGAAGGTGCTGTCCGAGACCGGGCACTTCGACAACGACGATGCCGTGTTCAGGAGTGTGCCGCCGCTCGGCAAGGA
Organism: Gallionellales bacterium GWA2_60_142; assembly: GCA_001801085.1. Taxonomy (GTDB): domain Bacteria; phylum Pseudomonadota; class Gammaproteobacteria; order Burkholderiales; family Gallionellaceae; genus Gallionella. The sequence continues at coordinate 12,555 of MGWR01000041.1, forward strand.
GAATCGCACGGTGTTTTTCGCCGACGATTCTTCGGTGGCGCGCAACCAGATCCAGCGCACGCTGGAGGCGATGCAGGTGAATTCGATTTCCGCAGTCAACGGGCGCCAAGCATGGATCGAGCTGTCCAAGATGGCGGATTTGGCGGATTCGAGCGGTCAGCCGCTGAAGAACCTGATCCAGGTCATTCTCACCGATGTAGAGATGCCCGAGATGGACGGCTATATGCTGACGCGCAAGATCAAGGCGGACAAGCGTTTCAATGGAATACCGGTGTTGATGCACTCGTCGCTTTCCAGCACCTCGAACGAGCAGATGGGCAAGGCGGTGGGAGTGGACGAATACGTGCCGAAGTTCGAGGCGCAGAAGCTGGCGCAGACGCTGGCGCGGTTGTTGGCCTGATGGCGCAGGGGGCGCGGCGTGCCGTGTCCCGATCTGGGAGAGAGAGATGAGTTATCTGGAAGATATGTCGAACGATGAGCATCATGGCCTGCTGGGGCAGATAGATGCGCGCACCAGCCTGGCCGGTTCGAACAAGATGGAAATCCTGCTGTTCAGCCTGGGCAGCGGCGAGAAGTTCGGCATCAACGTATTCAAGGTCAAGGAAGTCTGTCCGGCCGGCAAGATTACGCGCACGCCGAACATGCCGTCCGGGGTGCACGGCATCGTCAGTCTGCGCGGTCATGTGATGCCGGTGCTGAGTCTGGCCAGTTTCATGGGCATAAATACGCCGGAAGGGCATCAGACCATGATGGTGGCGGAGTACAGCAACCATATCCTGGGCTTCCTGGTAGAGAAGGTGGATCGCATCATCCGGGTCGATTGGGACAAGGTGCGCGCGACCGAGGGCATGCTTTCCGACAAGGGGGCGTTGATTACCGCGATCACCGAATTGCCGGACGGTTCGCTGGTCTCGATCCTTGACGTCGAGCAGATACTTGCCAATGCCTTCGGAGAAGGCGTGGTTGGTGCGGTCGAGCGCGTCGAGTCCGGCCACGACCTGTGCGTGTTCTTCGCGGACGACTCGATGGTGGCGCGCCGCAAGATCGCCGAGGTGCTGGACAAGATGGGGGTCAAGCACATCCAGGCGAACAACGGCGACGAGGCATGGGAGCGGCTCAGGCAGATGGCCGATGCGGCCCATGCCTCGGGCACCGATTTGCGCGATCAGATCCAGGTGATCCTGACCGATGCGGAAATGCCGCAGATGGACGGTTATGTACTGACGCAGAACATCAAGTCGGATCGGCGTTTCGAGGGCATCCCGGTGGTGATGCATTCCTCGTTGTCGTCCGAGGCGAACCGCGCTACGGGGCGCAAGGTGGGCGTGGATTATTACGTGCCCAAGTTCGATTCCGGGGTGTTGTCGTCTACGTTGAGGCCGTTGCTGACGTGACGGAAGGAGCGTGCAAAACTTGCGTGCGGGCGCCGGCACTTTATATGCTGTTTGCTGTGTAGTTGATCGCCCGACTTTGTTGCGCCGCGCGCCTGCGTTTCACAAAGGGTTTTAGGAGATTGGTATGGGAATAGAAAATACGAGATTTTTGGTGGTTGACGACTTTTCGACGATGCGCCGCATCGTGCGCAATCTGCTCAAGGAGTTGGGGTTTACCAATGTGCAGGAAGCGGAGGATGGCGTCGAGGCGCTGGCCAAGTTGCGCGTGGATGAGTTTGACTTCGTCGTTTCCGACTGGAACATGCCTAACATGACCGGCATCGAGTTGTTGCGCAACATCCGCGCGGACGCCAAGCTCAAGCACCTGCCGGTGCTGATGGTGACCGCAGAGGCCAAGAAGGAAAATATTATCGAGGCGGCCCAGGCGGGCGCGTCCGGTTATGTGGTGAAGCCGTTTACCGCGGCGACACTGGACGAGAAGTTGAAGAAGATATTTGCCAACATGCAAAAGTGAGCCATGCCATGAGCGCCAACGCAACCCAAGACTCCGACGAACTCGAATCGCTGTTCGACAGCATCGTTGCAGCACACACTGCCGAATCCGGCGAAGAAGCCGCGGCCCCTGCCGTCGACGTGACGGGCGACAAGGTCCTCAACCAGATCGGCCACATGACGCGTACGCTGCACAACACGCTGCGCGAACTGGGCCTGAACAAGGAGATCGAAAAGGCGGCTTCGACCATCCCTGACGCTCGCGATCGCCTGAACTATGTCGCGACCCTGACCGAAAAGGCCGCGGAGCGCGTGCTGAACGCTACCGATGCGGCGCAACCCATCGTCGACAAGATGGGCGGCGAGTCGGCAAGGCTGGCCGGACAATGGCAGATGCTGTTCGACAAGAAGCTCGACGTCGAGCAATTCAAGAGTCTGGTGATGCAGACCCAGGCGTTCCTGAACGATGTGCCGAACCAGACCAAGGCGACCAATGCACACTTGATGGAAATCATGATGGCGCAGGATTTTCAGGATCTGACCGGGCAGGTGATCAAGAAGATCATCGAAGTGACCAAGACCATGGAGCAGCAGCTGGTGACACTGCTGCTGGAGAGCGCGCCGCCCGAAGTGAAGGCGGAATTCGACACGGGGCTGCTGAACGGTCCGGTCATCAATGCGGCGGGACGCAGCGACGTGGTGACTAGCCAGGATCAGGTGGATGATTTGCTGGAGAGTCTGGGATTTTAGTTTCGTAGGGGCACGGTGCGCCGTGCCTGTACATATTGCGGCGCGCCGCGCCAGTACAGATTGCGGTCGTACCCTTGCGCAAGGAGAAGAAAATGAATGATTTTGCCGGCATGGAAGAGTTGTTGAGTGATTTCCTGTTGGAGGCAGGCGACATGCTGTCCGAAGTGGACAGCAAGCTGATGGAACTGGAGAAGCGTCCGAACGATGCCGGCCTGCTCAACGAGATATTCCGCGGTTTCCACACCATCAAGGGCGGCGCCGGCTTTCTCAATGCGACCGAGCTGGTGGCGTTGTGTCACTTGACCGAGAATCTCTTCGACAAGCTGCGCAATCGCGAACTGACGCTGAGCGCGGAACTGATGGACGTGATCTTTGCGGCGACTGCCGAGGTGCGCAAGATGTTCGGTGCATTGCAGCAGAGTTTGCAGCCGACGCCTGCGCCGGCCCAGATGCTGGAAGACCTGAAGGCGGCGCTGGAAGGCAAGGCGCTTGGCAAGGACGCCGCCGCCCCTGCTCCTGCAGCGCAGCCGGTTGTCGAGGCTGCGCCGGGAACGGCCAAAGCGCCCGATGGCGTCGATTGGAATGCCTTGTACAGCGCGCTGACAGGGACCGACATCGTCGCCACCGTCGGCGTCACGCGCGACCCCGAGAAGATCGCCAGTGCGATCTCCGAGGAAGAATCCACCAAAAAGGCCTTCGGTCGCCGCGGCTCCGATGCGCCCGGCACCACGGTCGGTCGTCGCGACGGCGACGTGCCGGCGAAGGAAGCCAAGGAAACCACGATACGCGTGGACACCGATCGCCTTGATCAGGTGCTTAACCTGTCCGGTGAGATCGGTCTGACCAAGAACCGGCTGACCCATCTGCGCTCCGACATTCTGCAGGGGCGCAACGATGCCGACACCTTGCGGGAACTGGACCGTTCGGTCACTCAGCTCGACATGCTGGTGGTCAATCTGCAGAACGCGGTGATGAAGACTCGCATGCAGCCTATCGGACGCCTGTTCAAGAAATATCCGCGCCTGGCGCGCGATCTTGCCCGTTCGCTGGGTAAGGATGTCGAACTGGTGCTGGTCGGCGAAGAGACCGAGATGGACAAGACCATGATCGAAGATCTGAACGATCCGCTGGTTCACCTGGTTCGCAACGCGGTGGATCACGGCGTCGAAACGATCGAAGGACGGATCGCCGCCGGCAAGCCGGAGAAGAGTATCGTCGAACTCTCGGCGCGCCAGGAGGGCGATCATATCCTGATCACCATCACCGACGATGGACGCGGCATGCGCCCCGAAGTGATCCGCAACAAAGCCATCGAGAAGGGACTGATCACCAGCGAGATCGCCAATACTCTGGATGAGAAACAATGCCTGGAACTGATTTTCCTGCCGGGTTTCTCGACCAAGGACGAGATATCCAGTGTGTCCGGGCGCGGGGTCGGCATGGACGTGGTGAAGACCAACATCTCCAAGCTCAACGGCACGATCGACATCCATTCCGAGCTGGGCAGGGGGAGTATCTTCACGATCGCGCTGCCGCTGACGCTGGCGATCCTGCCGGTGCTGATCTTGCGTCTGGGCGACCAGTCGTTTGCGGTGCCGCTGTCTATGGTGCGCGAGATCCTGTCGGTTACGCCGGAGCAGCTGCAGCAGGTGTCCGGACGCGCGACCATGGTGGTGCGCGGCGAAGTGCTGCCGGTGTTGCCGCTGGCGCAGCTGATCGGCTGGGAAGCCAGCGATGTGCCGCCGGAAGTCGGCGTGCTGATGCAGTTCGGCAGCAACAGCTTCATCTTGTCGGCGGACGGTTTCGCCGGGCATGACGATGTAGTGATCAAGTCGCTGGATACCTTCCGACCCAAGGGCGTGGCAGGTGTGACGATGTCCAGCGAAGGCGACATTGTGCTGATTCTGGACATCAAGGAACTGCTCAGCGACGTGCGCGGCCATTGATCGTGCAGCAAGAATGACAAGGACGGGATGCCAATGAAAAATTCGAACGGCCGGATAGTCGTCGGGGCATTGATCAGTGCGGCACTGCTGGCCGGACATGCGCTGTATTTTCGCAGCGTCGATATCGTGCTGGCAGATGTATTGTTGTTTGTCGCCATCGTGGCGGGCTGGGGATATTTGTTGCATGTGGCGGCTGCCGGCTGCAATAAGCTGCCGGATGAGCCGTGCGAGCAGGCGGGGCGGGGAGATGCTCCCCTGATACGCGAGAGCAACGGCTTTCATGTGCAGCTCGGCAGCGAAGTCTCGACCCAGTTGGGTTCCGCGTATACCGAACTGGGCAACACTCAGGCGATACTCAGCGATGCCATCGGCAAACTGGTTGCCACTTTCACCGATCTGGCCGACCAGGTGCGGGCCCAGCAGGCGCTGACCATGTATATTTCCGGCGGCGAGAAAGACGATAGCGGACACAACGCGAAGGAGAAATTCGAGCATTTCGTGAAGCTGACTTCCGATGCGATGAACGAATTCGTCGACAGCACTGTGGAGAACAGCAAGCATGCGATGGAACTGGTCGAGAAGATGGATGCGATCAACCACGAGGTCACCAGCATCCTCAATATCCTGAACGAGGTGGAGGGTATCGCCAAGCAGACCAATCTGCTGGCGTTGAACGCGGCGATCGAGGCTGCGCGCGCCGGTGAGGCGGGGCGCGGCTTCGCCGTGGTGGCTGACGAGGTGCGCAATCTGTCGGAGAGCACCAACAAGTTTAGCAAGCAGATCCGTTCGCTGGTGCACAACGTCAACAATTCGCTGGTCGATGCCGAGCAATCGATCAACAAGCTGGCCGCCAGCGACATGACGTTCGTGATGGATTCGAAGCAGCATGTGCAGAGCATGATGTCCGATCTCAGCGCGTTGAATGCGACGATAGCGCAGAATGCCGTCGAGTTGAGGGAGATCAACGACAAGGTCGAGCAGAACGTCGGGCTGGCGGTGTCTACGCTGCAGTTCCAGGACATGAGCTCGCAATTGATCGCGCATGCGCAGATGCGCATCGCCGCGCTGCAGGAAGTCGCCAACCAGATGAGCGCCGGTGCGGACAGTCCTGGTCGCGACATGTATTTGCAGCAGATCGCCGCTTACCGCGACTCGCTGAACCAGCATGTGATGGGGCTGGATGCGAAGAAAACCAATCCGGTCGCCCAGGAGAACTTCGATACCGGCGACATCGAGCTGTTCTGACGTTCCTCCCTGCCACTGAAGTCGCTCTCCGATTGCATTTTTCGATTGCTTCATGCAATCTACAAGTCTGTGCAAACGAGCCTTGTTACCCATAACCAGAACGAGCGAAGAATATGGCCAAAACCGTACTGACTGTTGACGACTCCGCCTCCATCCGCCAGATGGTGGCCTTTACCCTGAAATCCGCCGGCTATGCCGTCATTGAGGCTGCCGATGGACAGGAAGGACTGGACAAGGCCAAGACCAATGCGGTCAATCTGGTGCTAACCGACCAGAACATGCCCAAGATGGACGGGCTGACGCTGATCAAGACGTTGCGCGGCTTGCCGCAATACCGCAGCACGCCCATCCTGATGCTCACCACTGAATCCAGCGATGCGATGAAGGCGCAGGGCAAGGCGGCTGGTGCGACCGGATGGCTGGTCAAGCCGTTCGATCCGCAGAAGCTGCTCGAAGTCGTCAAGAAGGTCGTCGGCTAACATCGCCGTGCATGCCGGCGTGTTCGCGCCGGCGTCCGTCACAATGCATATCAGGGGAAGCCAATGACCATCGATATGAGTCAGTTTTATCAGGTGTTCTTCGAGGAGTCAGCGGAGCATCTCGCGAACATGGAGAGCCTGCTGCTCGGGCTGGATCTCGCCGCACCCGATGACGATCAACTGAATGCTGTATTCCGCGCCGCGCATTCGATCAAGGGCGGCAGCGGCACCTTCGGTTTCACCGACATGACCGAAGTCACCCATGTGCTGGAAACTTTGCTGGATCGCATCCGCAAACACGAGATTGCGATTACCTCCGCGATGGTCGACGCGTTCCTGCAAGCCGGCGATGTGCTGCACGGCATGCTGGATGCGCACCAGAACGGCGGCGTCGCCGACGAGGCGGCGGCGCTCGAAGTCAAGGCCAGGCTGGAACAACTCACCCGCGAACCGAGCGGCAAGAGCGCGCCTGTCGTATCGGCCGAGCCGGCCCCTGCCGTGCCTTCGGTGCAGCATACCTACCAGATATGCTTCGCCAAGACGCCGGCCATATTTCCCTCCGAGGCGCAACTCACCAATCTGCTGGAAGACCTGGGCAACCTCGGGAAGATCGAAAATCAACGGATAGGCGAGGATGAAGTCTCATTGACGCTGATCGCATGGGCGGGTGAAGCGGAATTGCGCGACATTTTCTCGTTCTTCCTCGAACCCGGGCAACTGACGATTACGCTCGGGGCGGATGTGGCCTCGTCGACGGACGATGAAGACGGTTATGGCTTCTTCGTCGAACCGGAACAGCTCAAGGCAGCTATCGAAGACGAACAGGGTTTCGGTTTCTTCGTCGAACCGGAACAATTCAAGGCCGAAGCCGAAAATGCACAGGGTTACGGTTTTTTCACCGAGGTGACGCCGCCGGCTGCGGAGGCCGCAGCGACGGGCGCAAGCAGCGGTACGGGCGAAACACCGCATCGCCGCGCCACCGACCGCGCGCCGGACACCTCGATCCGCGTCAGCGTCGAGAAGGTCGATCAGATGATCAACCTGGTCGGCGAACTGGTGATAACGCAGGCGATGCTGGCCGAGACCGCGTCGCGACTGGATCCTGTGGTAAACGAGAGTCTGCTGAATGGTCTGGCGCAACTGGAGCGCAACACCCGCGACCTGCAGGAATCGGTGATGTCGGTGCGGATGATGCCGATCAATTTCGTGTTCAGCCGCTTTCCGCGCGTGGTGCGCGACCTTGCTGGAAAGCTGAACAAGCAGGTGCAGCTCAAGACGGTCGGCGAGGGCACTGAACTCGACAAGGGGCTGATCGAAAAGATCAGCGACCCGCTGACCCACCTGGTGCGCAACAGCCTCGATCACGGCGTCGAGATGCCAGACGAGCGTATTGCCAAGGGCAAGGATCCGCAGGGCACGATCACGCTGCGCGCCGCGCATCAGGGCGGCAACATCGTCATCGAAGTGGCGGATGACGGCGCCGGTCTGAACCGCGAGCGGATATTGGCCAAGGCCAGGGAAAAGGGCATTCCGTTCAGCGACAACATCAGCGATACCGACGTCTGGCAAATGATCTTCGCACCGGGCTTCTCGACGGCCGCGGTCGTCACCGACGTGTCGGGGCGCGGCGTCGGCATGGACGTGGTCAAGAAAAACATCGAGGGGATCGGTGGCCGTGTCGATCTGTCTTCCAGGGCCGGGGAGGGCAGCACCGTCACGATCCGCTTGCCGCTCACTCTGGCCATCCTCGACGGCCTGTCGATCGCGGTCGGAGACCAGACCTACATCGTGCCGCTCAGCTTCATCAGCGAATCGTTCCAGCCGAAGAGTGAGGATATCAAGGAGATCAGCGGGCAGGGGCAGGTCGTCCATGTGCGCGGCGAATATGTGCCGATGGTCGCCTTGCACCAAGTGTTCGGCATCCAGCCGCGCGTGACCGATCCTGCCAAAGGAATACTGGTGTTGCTCGAGGGCGAGGGCAAGAAGGTCGCCCTGTTCGTGGACGAATTGCTCGGACAGCACCAGGTCGTCATCAAGAGCCTGGAAACCAATTACCGGCGCGTGCCGGGTGTTTCCGGCGCGACCATCATGGGTGACGGTCGGGTGGCGATGATCATGGACGTTACGGCGATGATCAAGATGGCGCAGAGTTGAAAGGCTAACGGCGTTTCGTTATTTCAAGGGGGAGGGCATCATGCAGGAAAATCAGACTCAGGCGGCAGACGCCAACAATCGCGAACTGCTGACATTCACGCTGGGCAATGAGGAATACGGCATCGACATCCTCAAGGTGCAGGAGATACGCGGTTACGACGCGGTCACCACGATTGCCAACTCCCCGGAATTCATCAAGGGCGTCATCAACCTGCGCGGCATCATCGTGCCGATCGTGGACATGCGCATCAAGTTCAATCTGGGCAATGTGACCTATAACAATCTGACCGTGGTCATCATCCTGAACGTCGCCAACCGGGTGGTCGGCATGGTCGTGGATGGCGTGTCCGACGTGATCGCGCTGACGCCGGATCAGCTCAAGGCTGCACCCGAGTTCAGCGGCACGATGGACACCCAGTACATCACCGGTCTCGGCACCGTGGATGAGCGGATGATCATCATCGTCGATATCGAGAAGTTGATGACCAGCCGCGACATGGATCTGGTCGAAGCAGCCGCTGCTTAAAAATACAAACAATTATCGTCAGGAGGAAACACCATGTTCAAGAACCTCACCATCAAGGCGCGATTGATTTATCTGATCGCATTCCTGTCGGTCGCTCTCGCTATCGTCGGTTTCGTCGGCCTGCGCGGCATGGGCCAATCCAACGACGGGCTGCGCTCGGTGTACCAAGATCGCACCATTCCGCTGGATCAGATCGCCGAGATATCCGACTTGATGGCGGAAAACATCCGCCAGCTGCATCTGGCTGGCATGCACGATCCGCGCATGGAAGAAAGCAAGCTGCACGACCACCCGATCGCGATGCACACCGACAAGATCGAGCAGAACATCGCCGAGATCACCAAGGTCTGGGGCAACTACATGGAGACTTACCTGACGCCGGAAGAGAAGCGTATCGCCGAAGAATATCTGGCGGCGCGCAAGGACTTCGTTCAGAACGGGTTGCTGGTCGCGATGGATCTGTACAAGCAGGGGCGCTACCCTGAAGCGAATGCACAGATGGTCAAGTCCGTCGGGCCGAAGGGCGCCAAGGCGATGGAGTTGGCCGACGATCTGAAAACCCTGCAGATCGATGTCGCCAAGGAAGAATACGAGAAGGCCGAGGCGGCCTACCTCAGCGCTCGCATCATCTCCTTTACCTCCATCGCGCTTGGCATCAGTTTGGCGTCACTCATCGGTTTCATGCTGATCCGCAACATCTCGCGTTCGATGGAAGCGGCGCAAAAAGTTGCGGGCGCGATTGCCAATGGCGACCTGAGTTCCAATATAGACACCAGCCAGCAGGATGAAGTCGGCGTGCTGTTGCAGTCTCTAAAGGCCATGCAGGATAGCCTGCGCGCCATTGTTGCCGAGATCAAGAACATCGTCGAAGCGGCCGCGGTGCGCGGCGACTTCAGCGTCAAAATGGACCTGACCGGCAAGGCGGGTTACACCAAGGAACTGTCCGACCTGCTGAACAGCCTGTCGAACGTGTCCGAGACCGGTCTGAATGACGTCACCCGCGTCGCCACCGCGTTGGCCAACGGCGACCTGTCGCAGAAGATTACCGGAGACTATGCCGGTGTATTCGACCGCACCAAGAACGGCGTGAACGGCACGGTCGATGCATTGACCAAGATCGTCGACGAGATCAAGGCCATCGTCGAAGACGCCGCAGTACGCGGCAGCTTCGCCACCAAGATGGACCTGACCGGCAAGGCGGGCTACACCAAGGAGTTGTCCGACCTGCTCAACCAGTTGTCCAATGTGACCGATGGCGCGCTGGCAGACGTATTGCGCGTCGCCAATGCGCTGGCCAAGGGCGACTTGACCCAGAGCATCACCAAGGACTATGCCGGCGTGTTCGGCGAGACCAAGGATGCGTTGAACGGCACGGTCAGCAACCTGAAGGAACTGGTCGGCCAGATCAAGGACTCCACCGACACCATCAACACCGCGTCCAAGGAAATCGCTTCCGGCAACGCCGATCTGTCGCAACGCACCGAGGAACAGGCTTCCAGTCTGGAAGAGACCGCTTCCAGCATGGAAGAGCTGACCTCGACGGTGAAGCAGAATGCCGAGAACGCCAAGCAGGCCAACCAGCTGGCCATCGGCGCATCGGACGTGGCCGGCAAGGGCGGCGCGGTGGTGGGCGAAGTGGTCACCACCATGAGCTCAATCAACGAATCCTCGCGCAAGATTGTGGACATCATCTCGGTGATCGACGGCATCGCATTCCAGACCAACATCCTGGCGCTGAACGCGGCTGTGGAAGCGGCGCGAGCCGGCGAACAGGGCCGCGGCTTTGCGGTGGTCGCAGGAGAGGTGCGCAACTTGGCGCAGCGCTCCGCCGCCGCCGCGAAGGAGATCAAGACCCTGATCGGAGACTCGGTCGAGAAGGTCGAAGGCGGCAGCAAACTGGTCGCCCAAGCCGGCCAGACGATGGAAGAAATCGTCACCAGCATCAAGCGCGTGACCGATATTATGTCCGAGATCACCGCAGCCTCGACGGAACAGAGCGCCGGCATCGAGCAGGTGAACCTGGCGATTACCCAGATGGATGAAGTGACGCAGCAGAACGCGGCACTGGTCGAAGAGGCTGCGGCTGCTGCTGAATCGCTGGAAGAGCAGGCGCAGAACCTGTCGGTGGCGGTGGCGACCTTCAAGGTGGACGAGAGCGGCGGCATGGCAGTGGCGGTGCGTCGCGCCCCGGCTCCCGTCGCACATGCCGGACCGGCCCGCAAGGCGGCTTCGAAGGTTTCGGCCAAAGCTGCGGCAAAGCCCAAGGCCAAGGCTGCAGACGACGAGGAGTGGGAAGAGTTTTAACCGACGCAGGGGCGCAATTTACTGCGCCCATTCGGGGCAATGTACGGATTGGGGCGTGATGCAACAAAGTCGGGCAATCCGTTACGCAGCGAGCTGCGTGTGGAGTTGACATAATCGTGCCCCTGCATGAAACATGTTCGGTATGAGTACTTCGACTGGCTTAACACGGGCTGTGCCGAAGAGGCTCATACCGAAAATGTTTTGTACGAAAGAATAACCATGCGTAGCAATTGGTCTGCGACGAACAGGGGATATGTTCTGCCGGATGGCGTATTGCGGGCATCGAAGACCATTTTCATGGTCGTCAAATTGAAGTGAGGCGAAGCATGGGCGGCAATCTTCAATCAGTTAACGGGCGAGATCGTGAGTTCGTGTTCACGAGCAAGGATTTCGAGCGGGTGCGCAAGCTGATCTACGATCATGCCGGCATCTCGCTGAACCCTTCCAAGCAGGACATGGTTTACAGCCGTCTGGCGCGGCGCTTGCGCGCGACCGGCATCGGCAGCTTCACTGAGTATCTGGCGCTGCTGGAGAATAACGACACGGCGGAATGGGAGGCGTTCGTCAATTCGCTGACCACCAACCTGACGGCCTTCTTCCGCGAACCCCATCATTTCCCGTTGCTGGCCGAGCATGCGCTCAAGCACAAGGGGCGTCATATCGAGTTGTGGTGTTCGGCCGCATCGACAGGCGAGGAGCCTTACTCGATGGCGATGACGCTGGTGGATGCCTTCGGTTCGTGGACGCCGCCGGTGAACATCCTTGCGACTGATCTGGATACCAATGTGCTGGCCAAGGCGGAGGCCGGCATCTATCCGCTGGAACGGGTAGAGAAGCTGTCGCCCGATCTGGTGAAGCGATTCTTCCTCAAGGGTGCAGGGGCGCAGGCCGGGTATGTGCGGGTGCGGCCGGAACTGCGCAACCTGATTACCTTCCGGCAGGTGAACCTGCTGAGTCCGGACTGGCCGGTGCGCGGCCCGCTGGATGCGATCTTTTGCCGCAATGTGATGATCTATTTCGACAAGGCGACGCAACTCAGGATACTTGAACGGTTTGCCCCGCTGTTGCAGCCCGACGGTTTGCTGTTCGCGGGCCATTCGGAGAGCTTTCACAATGCCGGTCATCTGTTTTCACTGCGCGGCAAGACGGTGTACGAACTGGCGAAACCACGGGTGCGCGCATTGCCGCATGGATCGGCCGGACAGGCAAAGGAGCGCGGATGACTCTGCATGGTTACGAAGAGATCCTGGCGCCGAATGTCTATTACGACCGGGAGCATGGCACGGAGGCCGCCAAGATATTGCCGGGCGAGTATTATGCGACCGCGCGCGACATGCTGCTGGTGACAGTGCTGGGGTCCTGCGTATGCGCTTGTATCCGCGACCCCAGGAGCGGTATCGGCGGGATGAACCACTTCATGTTGCCGGATGCCGGCGGCGATCAGGGCAGCCCGCTGGGCGATTCGGCGCGCTACGGCGCGTATGCGATGGAGATACTGATCAACCAGTTGCTCAAGATGGGCGCGAAGCGCGAGCATCTGGAGGCCAAGGTATTCGGCGGCGGCGCGGTGCTGCGCGGTTTCACGGTCGGGAACGTGGGCGAGCGCAATGCCGAGTTCGTACTGGAGTTCCTGCATACCGAGAATATTCCGATCATGGCGCAGGATCTGCTGGATATCTATCCGCGCAAGGTGTATTTCTTCCCCGCTACCGGCCTGGTTCGGGTGAAGAAGCTGAAGAATGTGCATAACAATACCATCGTCGACCGAGAGTCGGAATACAAGCTGCGTCTGCGCTATTCCAAGGTGGAAGGCGACGTGGAGTTGTTCAGTTGATTATGCAGGGGGGCGGAGAGACGAGCCCCTGTGACAAAACAATATTGCCTGGCTGGAATGAATATGGGAAACAATAAAATCAAGGTGCTGGTGGTCGACGATTCCGCGTTGATCCGCAACGTGATGAAGGAGATCATCGACCGCGAGAAGGATATGGTGTGCGTCGGTGCTGCGCCCGACCCGATCGCGGCGCGCGAGATGATCAAGGCGCTGAATCCGGACGTCCTGACGCTGGATGTGGAAATGCCCAAGATGGATGGGCTCGACTTCCTGGAACGTCTGATGCGCTTGCGACCGATGCCGGTGGTGATGGTGTCGACATTGACCGAGCGCGGTTCGGATATCACGTTTCGCGCGCTCGAACTGGGCGCGGTGGATTTCGTCTCCAAGCCGAAGATGGATATCGCGCGCGGCATGGAAGAGTATGCCGCCGAGATCACCGACAAAATCCGTGCGGCCGCGCAGTCGCGCGTGCATGCGAGAAAGCCCGCAGTGCCGACGATGGTGGTGCAGGAAAAACTGTCCGCCGATGCGATCCTGCCTTCCAGCGTGCCGGGACGTTTCGCTTCCACCGAAAAATTGATCATCATCGGCGCATCGACCGGCGGCACCGAGGCGATCAAGGAGGTGCTGACACGATTGCCTGCCGATGTGCCCGGCATACTGGTGACCCAGCATATGCCGGAGAATTTCACCAAGTCGTTCGCGGACCGGTTGAACAGCCTGTGCAAGATCTCGGTCAAGGAGGCGGAGCACAACGAGCGCATCCTGCCGGGCCATGCCTACATCGCGCCCGGCCATTCCCACCTGCTGCTCAAGCGCAGCGGGGCGAACTACATGACAGAGCTGAACCAGGGGCCGCCGGTGAATCGCCATCGCCCGTCGGTGGATGTGCTGTTCCGTTCCGCGGCGAATGTCGCCGGCGCGAACGCGATGGGCATCATCCTCACCGGCATGGGCAAGGACGGCGCGCAGGGCATGCTGGAAATGAAGCATGCCGGTTCTTTCACGATCGCGCAGGACGAGGCGAGCTGCGTTGTGTTCGGCATGCCGCGCGAGGCGATCGCGCTGGGCGGCGCGGCCGAGGTGCTGCCGCTGCAGAACATCGCGCGCCGCACGCTGGAATATCTGGCCAGCATCGGCAGGGGTAACCGGGTCTAGCATGCGGACAAGAGCCCCTTCCATGTTGTGCCGTGCGATCCGCCGCGGGAGTCGGGCATGAAGAATTGGTGGCGAGATCTTTCGCTCGGCAAAAAACTGCATCTCTCGATCCAGTTGTCTTTGTTGCTCGTGCTGCCGCTTGCGCAGATGTGGGTGATGGACCGGTTCGAGGAGAAGATGATCGAGGATGTCCGGCTGCATGCCGAGGATAGCGCGACACAGTCCTTCCTTAGCCTGAATGCGATGATGCTGAGCGGCACGATCTCCAATCCGGAACTGCGCGCAGAGTTCCTCAGCAAGATGGCGAAGCGGCAGGGTGTGACGGATTTTCATCTGGAGCGACCTTCCTCCGTGCGCGAACAGTTCGGCAGCGATCGTGGGATCGCGGGGCGCGGCAACGCGCTGGATCGTGCGGCGATGACCGCCGGTGTGCCGCAGTTCGAAATTGTCCGTTCCGGCAAACATATCTTGCATGTGGCAGTGCCTTTTGCCGCGTCGAAGGATTTGTACGGAACGAATTGTCTGCAATGTCATCTTGTGCCGGAAGGAACGGTGCTGGGAACGGTCAGTATGGCCGTCGATCTCGCCCCCGAATATGTCAAGCTGAACCGGCTCGGCCTGGTCTTGATCGGCGGCCAGATATCGTTGCAGCTGCTGCTGTTCCTGCTGATCGGCTGGATCATCAGGCGGGTCACGGGATCGGTGATCGAGTTGGAGCAGACCATGCTGGAAGTGCGCGAAACCGGGAATTTTTCCAGGCGCGCCAAGGTGCGGGGGAAAGATGAGCTTGGATATATCGCCCAGGCATTCAACGGTTTCATCGCGCAGATCGAGGAGCTATACCGGCAGCTGGCTTCGAAGATACAAGCGCTGGAAAAGTATCACGATCGCACCGAAGAGGAGTTGCGCATCGGTAGCGATATCATGGGCCGCATCACGGCGGCTTACGGCACCGTCGATTCCGGTGTGCGCACTATCATCAGTCCGGCCACCCATTACAGCGGAGATATGATCCTGACGGCGCGCACACCGGACGGACATCTGCATGTCCTGCTGGCCGATGCGGTAGGGCATGGGCTCATCGCCGCGATGAACCTGCTGCCGCTGAGCCAGGTGTTCAATGCGATGTCGAAAAAAGGCTTTGCGGTGTCGCGTATCGCCGAGGAATTGAATGCCAAAATATTCCGCCTGATGCCTGCGGATCGTTTTGTCGGCGCGGTGCTGGTCTCGGTGGATTTCCGCAACCGCGTGATCGAAGTGTGGAACGGCGGGATCCCGGCCCCCATTCTGGTCGGGAGTGCTGGAGAAGTATTGCACCAATGGCGCTCGCGCAATCTGCCGCTGGGCATACTCGGCGAAGAGGATTTCTCTTCCGAGACCGAGACGTTTCATTACGAACAGGAAGGCCAGTTGTTCCTGTTCTCCGACGGATTGCCGGAAGCCGAGTCGCCCGACGGCGAGCAGTTCGGCAGAGAGCGCATCGAGGAGGCGTTGATGAGCAGCGCGGCGGAATACCGGTTCGATGTCCTGGCGCGTTCGTTGAGGCAGCATCTGCAGGGAAGTCCGGCACATGACGATATATCGCTGGCGTTGGTGAGCCTGTCTCTGCAGGAAGAGACGGAAGGGCTTGCGTGCCACTTGAGTCATTCGGGCGTCGTCGAAACGGGAAGCCGGTGGAGGCTGATGTTCCGTCTGGGCGAGGATGAGCTGAAATATCTCGATGCCGTGCCGCTACTGACCGAGATGGTCGGCAAGATCCGTGCGGCGACCGAACATCATGCGGCGCTGTATGTGATCCTGTCGGAGTTGTTCAACAACGCGCTCGATCATGGCGTGCTGAAACTCGACTCGGGCCTCAAGCACGGGGCGGAGGGCTTCGAGCGCTATCTGCACATGCGCGAGGAGCGCTTGAATTCCCTGGTTCGCGCATCGATCGAAATCGAGATCGAGAAAGTGATGATCGAGGGCAGGTATGGCGTGAAGATCCGAGTGACGGACAGCGGCGACGGCTTCAATCACGCGGCTCTGTTCGCCGGAATCGGTGACCTGCCGGTGTTGGCGCAGTATGGTCGGGGCTTGGTGCTGGTGCGTGGGGTGGCCTATCGGCTTGAGTTTGAAGGCAAGGGGAACGAGGTCGTCGCCTATTACATCTGTTCATGAGCCGCCGTTGCCGGCCGATGTCCGGCAAGTGCAAACGCCGGTGTTCAGATGTGATAGATTGCGGGATTGCAGGTATCGGCTGCATGCCATGCGCAGCAGTGGCTCAACAATCAACTAACAAGGAGTGATGATGGCTATCAGCGTACAGATTCGCGACAACGTCGCACGGATATCGATGTCCGGTCGTTTCGATTTCCAGGTTCACCGCGAATTCAAGGAAGCGTATACCCCCCTGATCGACAATGCGGCCGTGCGCGAGATCGAGGTCGAGATGTCCAGGGTCGATTACCTCGACAGTTCTGCGCTGGGCATGCTGATGCTGCTGAATGAACGCGCCAAGGGAGTCAGCAAATCCATCTCGCTGCTGAATACCTCCGGAGTAGTGTCGCAGGTGCTGGAAGTGGCAAACTTCAGCAGGATATTCAATATCAGAAATGCTAGTTAGTGGTGAGTAGAAAGTAGGGAGTGGGGTTGGTTTTTTTCACTCCCCATTTTTCACTAACTACTCCCTGTGTTTATGCGTATCAATCTTCCGGCCACTCATGCCGAGCATCCCGTGCCGGAAGGCGTGGTACTGGTCTCGAAAACCGACCTCAAGGGCGTCATCACCTATTGCAATCGGGCGTTTCTCGATATCTCGGGTTACGGGGAGCGTGAACTGCTCGGTGCGTCTCACAATCTGGTTCGCCACCCGGACGTGCCGCCGGAGATATTTGCCGACCTCTGGAAGACCATCCGGGCCGGCAATCCGTGGAACGGTATCGTCAAAAATCGCTGTAAGAACGGCGATTATTACTGGGTCGAGGCCAACGTCACGCCGCTGCTGGAGCAGGGCAGGACGGTAGGCTATGTGTCGTTGCGCTACCGGGCGAGCGCCGGGCAGATCGCGGCGGCGGAGTCTGCCTATCAGGCGGTGCGCGCCGGACAGCCGGCGCAGTCCGGTAAACCCGATCAGGGGTATGTCGTGCAGTTGCAGCAGCGCCTGGCCGACAAGATCGTGGAGCTGGAAAAATATCGCGAGCACAACGAGGAGGATCAGCGCCTCGGCAGTTTCATCATGGCGCAGATGCTCAGGATGGACGACGATCTTGGGGGGAGGGTGCGCCGCTACGCGCTACGGGCGGAGCATCTCAGCGGCGATGTGCTGATCGCCGCGCAGACCCCCGCCAACGTGGTGCATGTGATGCTGGCCGATGCCGTTGGCCACGGGCTGGCGGCGGCGATCAACGTGTTGCCGGTGTGCCGCGCTTTCTACGATCTGACCGGGCAAGGTTTCTCGATCGAGCAGATTGCTGCCGACCTGAACGAACTGGTCAACCAGATCATGCCGGTGGATCGTTTCGTGTCGACGGCGTTGCTGGCTATCAATTACGACACCAAGGTAATCGAGGTGTGGAACGGCGGTGTTCCCGCATTGCGCTTGCTTGATCGCAGCGGCGGCTTGCTGCACAGCTGGCCGTCCAGATATTTGCCGCTGGGCATCCTCAATGCGGAGACGTTCGTAGCGAAGCCGGAGATGTTCCGCTACGAGGAAGACTGTCAACTTTACCTGTTTTCCGACGGTCTGGTGGAGGCCTCCTGTCCGCGAGGAGTGCCGTACAGCGACGAACGTATTGCCGATGCGCTGGCGAGGGCGCCGCACGAGCAGCGCTTCGAGGCATTGATCGCGGATTTCAAATCACATCTCGCCGGCTACGACGCGCACGACGATGTCGTGGTCGCGATGATGGACATCGTGGCGGGTGCATCCTCAGTATCCGAATCTAGGATGTCCGAATCCCGGGAGGCCGATTCCCGTCGTCCGGCGAGTCGCGGTACGACCGCGGCGGGCGACGACTGGCGCGTTGCGATCAAGCTGGGGGCAAACGAGTTGAAGTATTTCGATACGGTGCCGCTGGTAGTGCAGTTGCTGTCCAAAATGCATTCGGTGCGCGAGCACCATTCCTCGCTGTTCCTGATCCTGTCGGAGCTGTTCAATAACGCGCTCGATCATGGCGTGCTGGGGCTGGATTCCGGGATAAAGCGGGGGCTGGATGGCTTCGGGCGTTATCTGGAATTGCGCAATGAGCGGATGCAGGCGCTGGAAAGCGGCGAGATCTCGATCGAGATCGATAGTGTCATGATCGAAGGTCGGCCTGCCGTGAAGATACATATTCTGGACAGCGGCGACGGTTTCGATTACCGGACGATGCAGGCGGCGGGCGGCGGGGCCCAGCATGGCCGGGGTATTGTGTTGACCAGAAGTCTGGTCAGCAGTCTGGAATACTTCGGCAAGGGTAACGAAGTAGTCGCTTACTACATTTGCGCCTGAATATTCAGGCGATGAAGCGGATGCGAGACTGAGTCTGCGAATTTCTTGTTAATAATCTGTTAAGTCAATGTGTTGCGCGACTTTTTTGCGAAGTTGCCGCATCTGCTGTCGAGAGATGTAGTTCTCTCGAAAAGTCCCGTGGTTATGGGGTTGTGTTGCGACCCACAGGATCGTGCGTCTGTCAAACGGGTGTAAGAACCTTGCAAAGGTTGCTGAATAGACTGCAAAACCCCCCCTTATTCACAGGATTGGGCCTCCTCCTGGAGGCCGATAATCGCCATGTCCAGTAGGAGTCGATATGGCAGAAGACAGCGACTTAGAAAAAACAGAACAACCCTCACAACGGCGAATTGACCAGGCAAGAGAAAAAGGTCAAGTCGCCCGTTCGCGTGAGCTTTCCACGTTCGCCGTTCTGTTGGTGGGTGGCGGAGTCCTGTGGTCCATGGGGTCGTACATCACCCAGCATATGGTTCAAATGCTGCATGACGGGTTTACGCTTGATCGCGAGATGGCGTTCAACAGCGCGCTGATGGTTCCCCATATGTACGGGCTTGCGGTCGATGCGCTGATCACCTTCGCTCCCTTCCTGCTTGCGGTGCTGCTCGCCGCGGCTTTTTCGCCATTGTTGCTGAATGGCTGGCTGTTCAGTTTCGAGGCGTTGCAGCCCAAGTTTTCCAAGCTGAATCCGATGGCCGGCATCGGGCGCATGTTCTCGCGGACGGCGCTGGTGGAGCTGGTCAAGGCGGTGGCCAAGGCTGCGCTGGTGGGCGGCGTCGCGGCATGGGTGATCTGGAGCGACCGCGATGCGGTGATGGCGCTCAGTATGCAATCAGTCGGCGCAGCGATCCCGGCGACCGGTCATTTGATCGGCTCGGGTTTCATGGTCATCGTCGGTGCGATGCTCTTGATCGTGGCGATCGACGTGCCGTTCCAATTGTGGGACCACAACAAGAAGCTGATGATGACCAAGGAAGAGGCCCGCCAGGAGTACAAAGAAACCGAGGGTGATCCGATGGTCAAGGGCCGCATCCGCCAGCTGCAGCGCGAAGCCGCGCGCAAGCGCATGATGTCCGAGATCCCGACCGCCGATGTGGTGGTGACCAACCCGACGCACTATTCCGTGGCGCTGAAGTACAGCGAATCCGGTGCTCGCGCGCCCGTGGTTGTGGCGAAGGGCTCTCATCTGCTGGCGTTGCGCATCCGCGAGATCGCCCAGGAACATCATGTGCCGATACTCGAGGCGCCGCCGCTGGCGCGTGCGTTGCACAAGCATACCGAACTCGGTGACACCATCCCCGAGGCGCTGTACTCGGCGGTCGCCGAAGTGCTGGCCTACGTTTACCAACTGCGCCGCTACGAAAAAGTCGGCGGCGCGCGTCCGGCGGAACCTGCGGATTTGCCGGTTCCGGTCGAGCTCGATCCTGCGGCCGGTCTGGCGGCTACGTGAACGGATAAATCATGAACTTCACGCTGATACAGGATTTTCTGAAACGCGCCGGCCTGATGGGTATGGTCGGCCCGGTGCTGATCGTGATGATCCTGGCGATGATGGTGCTGCCGTTGCCGCCGCTGCTGCTGGACATCCTGTTCACGTTCAACATCGCGGTCTCCATCATGGTGCTGCTGGTCAGCATGAACACCAACAAGCCGCTGGACTTCGCGATCTTCCCGACGGTGCTGCTGATCACGACGCTGCTGCGGTTGTCGCTGAACGTCGCATCGACCCGCATCATTCTGCTGGAAGGGCATACCGGACCGGATGCGGCGGGCAAAGTGATCGAGTCGTTTGGCCACTTTCTGGTCGGCGGCAACTACGCAGTGGGCCTGGTGGTGTTCGCGATCCTGGTGGTGATCAACTTCGTCGTGATCACCAAGGGTGCGGGCCGTATCGCCGAGGTGGGCGCGCGCTTCACGCTGGATGCGATGCCGGGCAAGCAGATGGCGATCGACGCCGACCTGAATGCGGGCCTGATTGGCGAGGATGTGGCACGCAAGCGCCGCGAAGAGATCTCGCAGGAGGCCGATTTCTACGGTGCGATGGACGGTGCCAGCAAGTTCGTGCGCGGCGACGCGGTCGCCGGCATCATCATCCTGTTCATCAACGTCATCGGCGGCCTGGTGGTCGGCGTGCTGCAGCACGACCTCGACATCGCGGTCGCTGCCAAGAACTACACTTTGCTGACCATCGGCGACGGTTTGGTCGCGCAAATTCCGGCGCTGGTGATCTCCACCGCCGCCGGTCTGGTCGTGAGCCGCGTCGCCAGCGATCAGAACATCGGCCAGCAGTTGGTCGGGCAATTGTTCAAGCAGCCGCAGGTGCTGATGCTGACTGCGATCATCATCAGCGCGATGGGCCTGATCCCGGGCATGCCCCACTTCGCCTTCCTGCTGCTCGGCGGCGCGATGGCATGGCTGGCTTGGCATCTGTCGCAGAGCAGCGCCAAGACCGCGGCGATCGAGGAGGAGCAGGCCGCCGCCACCTCCGCGGCGACGCCGGTCATTCCGGAGGCGGCCGAGGCGAGCTGGGACGATGTTGCGCAGGTTGATGTGCTGGGGATGGAGGTCGGCTATCGCCTGATCTCGCTGGTGGACAAGACTCAGGACGGCGACCTGCTGCGGCGCATCAAGGGCATCCGCAAGAAGTTCACTCAGGATATGGGTTTCCTGCCGCCGCCGGTGCACATCCGCGACAACCTCGATCTGCGTCCGAACGCCTATCGCATCTCATTGAAGGGGGTCGAGGTGGGGGCGGGCGAGGCTTATCCGAACATGTTGCTGGCGATCAATCCGGGCAGTGTCAGCGGCGAGTTGTCCGGGATGCAGACCCGCGATCCGGCCTTCGGTCTGCCGGCGGTGTGGATAGAGCCCGCCCTGCGCGATCAGGCGCAGTTAATGGGATACACCGTGGTCGATCCGGGCACGGTGGTGGCGACGCATCTGAGCCAGTTGCTGACCGCGCGCGCCGCGGAACTGCTCGGTCGCCAGGAGGTGCAGCAGCTGCTCGACCATCTCGCCAAGATCGCACCGAAGCTGGTCGAGGATCTGGTGCCGAAGACGCTGCCGCTGGGTGCGGTGCAGAAAGTCCTGCAGAACCTTCTGGACGAGGGCATGCATATCCGGGACATGCGCACCATCGTCGAGACGCTGGCGGAGAACGCCGCGCGCACCCAGGATCCCTATCAGCTCACCGGTCTGGTGCGGGTGGCGCTGGGGCCGGCCATCGTGCAGCAGTTCTATCCTTCCTCGCAGGAGTTGCAGGTGATCGGCATGGACAAGGAGCTGGAATACATCCTGATGCAGGCGATGCAGTCCAGCCAGAACGGTATCGGCATCGAGCCGGGGCTGGCCGACACCGTGCTGCGCGAAACGCGCGCCGCCGCCGATCAGCAGGAACAGATGGGCTTGCCCACAGTAATGCTGGTGCCGACACAGTTGCGCGACTTGCTGGCGCGTTTCCTGAAACGGGCGGTGCCGAGTATCAGGGTTATTTCGCATGATGAAGTACCGGATTTCAAGACGATCCGGGTTACCGCTATGGTAGGAGGTAGAGCATGAGCATCAGAAAATTCTTCGCCCCAACGGCCCGTCAGGCCTTGAAGGAGATACGCGACGAGCTGGGAGCGGACGCGATGATCCTGTCGAATCGCAAGACGGAGAATGGGGTGGAGATTATTGCTCTTGCACACGAGGAGATTGCGCATCTCACCGAGCGGGCGGTCACGCAGAAGGCGGACTGGGGCGGCAGTATCACGGCCGACGAGTGGGTGCGTTCGGTGGGCGAGGATCATCCGGCTCCCGCAGCTCGACAGACGGTTCAGGCCAAGCCGATGGCGGAGTCCAGGGCACAGGCGGCGGCCGCTCCCCGGCTCAGGCAGCCGGTGCTGAAGCGGCCCGTTGCGCAGAATATACGCGACATGGAGCCGATGGAGAGGCCGGTCTCCGCGACCCAGTCCGGGAAATCGTCGCGGCCGGCATCTGAGTCGGTGCAGCCGGATTATGTGCCGCCGGTCGTCCAGCCCGTAGTGCTGCCGGCGCAGGCAATGCAGGTGCAGGAAAGCATCCTGAAGGAGATCAAGACGATGAGCAGCATGCTGCAGCAGCAGCTTGCCGCGATGCACTGGAACGACGTGCAGCAGCGCGATCCACAGCGCGCCTCTTTGCTGCGCAGGATGCTTAACGCCGGCTTCAGTTCGGTGCTGGCGCGCCAGTTGCTGGACCGGATGCCGGCCAACGGCGTGCAGGGCGAACAATGGATCAAGCAGGTGTTCAAGCGCAACCTGCTGGTCGCGAGCGAGGCGAACGACATCGTCACCAAGGGCGGGGTGTACGCGCTGATCGGGCCGACCGGTGTCGGCAAGACCACGACCACGGCCAAGCTGGCGGCGCGCGCGGTGGTGCGTTTCGGCGCCGACAAGGTGGCGCTGCTGACCACCGACAGTTACAGGATTGCGGCCTACGAGCAGCTCAAGATCTACGGCAAGATACTGGGTGTGGCGGTGCATGCGGTGAAGGATGCGGACGATCTGCGCCTGACGCTGTCGGCGCTGCGCCACAAGCATCTGGTGCTGATTGACACCGTCGGTATGGGGCAGCGCGACCAGCGCGTCGGAGATCAAGCCGAGATGTTCGATGCGGCGGGCGTGCAGAGCCTGCTGATGTTGAATGCCACCAGCAGCGGAGATACGCTCGAGGACGTGGTGCGCATGTACCGCAATGACCGGGTAATCGGCTGCATCGCTACCAAGCTGGACGAGGCGGCCAGTCTGGGCACGGTGCTGGACGTGGCGGTGCGCCACCGGCTGGTGCTGCACTACATGGCGAACGGCCAGCGCGTGCCTGAGGATTTGCATCCCATCAATCTCGATTACATGCTGCATCGGGCGTTCAAGCCTGTGGAGGAGAAGAAGCCGTTCACGCTACGCGATCTCGACCTGCCGGTGATGATGGCGGAGGCGCCGGGCAAGGAGGTCAGCCTTGCGCTCTGATGGCAGCATCGACCAGGCCGAGGGATTGCGCCGCCTGCTGGTGGGAAACCAGACCCAGGTCGTGACCGTGGTGGCGGGTCAGGGCGGAATGGGCCGCACCAGCACGACCATTAATCTGGCTGCGGCACTGATGCGCTCCGGCAAGGATGTGCTTGTGCTGGACGAGAATCATGCGCCGGACAATCTGCTGGACAGCCTTGGGTTGGTTGCGCATTACGATCTGCTGGATGTCGCGCAGGGGGGGTGCCGGTCGCATGATGCGGTGCTCGAAAGCTATGGGTTCGGTGTGTTGTCGGCAGCGCGGGCGATGCATGCGCTGGCTGTCTCGCGCGCGTCTGCCGGGCGAGACGGCGGCGGAGCCTCTTTTGCCGGCCCCGGGCTGGAGTGGGAAGAGTGGCAGCGCATGGAGACGGCGCTGACCGAGATTTGCAGCGGTGTCGATGTGATGCTGGTGGATGGCGCGATGCTGGCCGGCCAGGCGGCCGCAGTGTCTTCGAGTCTGGCAAGCGGTGCATCGCTGCTGGTGGTGGTCGAAGGCACGCCCAGCGGCATCACCGACAGTTATGCGCTGATCAAGCGACTGGCGTTGGAGAACGCCCGCTCGCAGTTCGGCATTCTGGTGAACAAGGCCGTTAGCGAGAAGTCGGCCATGATGGTGTTCGAGAATATGGCCAAGGTGGCGCGCCGCAATCTTTCCGTGCGGCTGGAGTATCTCGGCTACGTCCCGCTCGACGACCGGGTCAGTTGTGCGACGCAGATGTGCAAGCCGGTGCTGGAAGCCTTCCCGGTATCCTCATCGGCAAAGGCCTATTTGGAATTGGCGCAGGGTCTGTTGCGCATGCCGGCGCGCCAGGACGAGGCGGAAAGCGGCGTTGCCACCATCATCCAGAGTCTGATGAGTCAAGCGTCCCAGCCGTTGCGCGGCATCAGCAAGGAAGTCGCCCACGTTGTAAACTGACAAGATGTACAAGGCCACCGGATTAAACGACAAGGAACAATGCCTGCGCGAGCACTCGCATCTGGTGAAGCGCATCGCTCACCAGATGATGACCAGGCTGCCGCACAGCGTGCAGATCGACGACATTATCCAGGCCGGCATGATCGGTCTGCTGGATGCGGCGAGCCGTTACGACGAGTTTCACGGCGCGCAGTTCGAAACTTATGCGACACAACGTATCCGCGGGGCGATGCTGGACGAGTTGCGCGAGGCGGACTGGCTGCCCCGCAGTCTGCGCCGCGATATGCGGCGCATCGAACAATCCGTCAGCCGTCTTCAGCAGAAGCTGGGGCGCTCCCCGAGCGAGGGCGAGATCGCGACCGATCTCGAGATGTCCCTCGCCGAATACCAGCAGATGCTTCAGGCCTCGCGCGGCGCACAACTGGTGTATTACGAGGACTTCCATGGCGAGGATGACGAAGATTTCTTCGACCGTTTCGAGTTCACCGGCGACGACAATCCGCTCGAACTGTTGTCGGACGAGCGTTTTCGAGTCGAGCTGGTGCGCGGGATTGAGGCCTTGCCGGAGCGCGAGCGCATGGTGATGGCGATGATCTACGAGCAGGACATGAACCTGCGCGAAATCGGT
The DNA here is from genome assembly GCA_001801085.1 of Gallionellales bacterium GWA2_60_142. Taxonomy (GTDB): domain Bacteria; phylum Pseudomonadota; class Gammaproteobacteria; order Burkholderiales; family Gallionellaceae; genus Gallionella. The sequence continues at coordinate 37,882 of MGWR01000041.1, forward strand.
GAGGTGCTCGGCGTCGGAGAGTCGCGCATCTCGCAGTTGCACAGTCAGGCGGTGGCCAGGTTGCGCAGCCGGATGAAAGGGTACTGATGGACAAACTCACGCTGCTCGGGCTGGTGGTCGGTGTTACGGGGATATTGACCGGGCAGGTGCTGGAAGGCGGCGATCTGGAGATACTGTTTCAGGTAGCGGCCTTCATGATCGTGTTCGGCGGCACGCTGGGAGCAGTGATGGTGCAATGTCCGCCCAAGGTGTTCGTCATGGCGCTCCGGATGGGGCGATGGGCATTTAAGCCTCCGGTAATGCAAGGCTCCGACCTTGTTCGTCAGTTGATCCTGTGGGGGCAGATCGCACGCAAGGAAGGCATCCTGGCGCTGGAGGCGCGGACCGGAGCAGTCGGCGATCCGTTCCTGAAGAAGGGCTTGCAGTTGCTGGTCGATGGCAACAGCGGCGACAAGATTCGCGAGGTGATGGATGTGGATACGCATTCCTGGGAGCAGTTGCGCTGGCAATCCGCGCGGGTGTGGGAGGCGGCCGCCGGTTATTCGCCGACGATAGGCATTATTGGTGCGGTGCTCGGCCTGATGCATGTGATGCAGAATCTGGCGGAGCCGGCCAAACTGGGCGGCGGTATCGCCGTGGCTTTTGTGGCGACGATCTATGGCGTGGCTTTTGCAAATCTTCTGTTCTTGCCGATTGCGAACAAGTTGAAGTCCATCATCATGGAGCAGGCGAACTTGCGCGAGATGATTGTGGACGGTCTGGTCGGCATCGCCAACGGCGATAATCCGAGATTGCTCGAAATCAAGCTGCGCAGCTATCTGGATTAGCGCGCTCCCGTTACCCGGGCATTTTCAGTGGAGTTATCATGGCGCGCCGAATCAAACGTTACGAGCATGACAATGGCGACCGATGGCTGATCTCCTATGCGGATTTCGTCACGCTGCTGTTCGCCTTCTTTGTGGTGATGTATTCAATTTCTTCCGTGAACGAGGAAAAATACAAGACCTTCGGCGATGCATTGAACAGCGCGTTCAACAAGGAGGGGGGCGCTTCGCCGAACGCTGCTAGCGGCCCGCAGGAGCAGCAGTCCATGCTGTTCATGGCCGACCGTCAGACCGTGCGTCTGGGTGAACAGCAGCGCAGGATACAGGCTCACATGAAGAGTCTGAGCGCCGGATTGAGTCAGGTGATGTCGGATTTGATCGATCAGCGTCAGGTCAGCATCAATCAGACCAAGCGAGGTGTGGAGATCGATATCAGTGCCAGCGCGCTGTTCAGAACCGGAGAGGCCACCTTGCAGCCAGGTACGCTGGATGTGCTGCGTCAGGTGGCCAGCGTGCTGAGCAAGGAGGAGTTGCCGATCGAAGTGGAGGGGCATACCGACGACGTTCCGATCGCGACGGCTCAGTTTCCGTCCAACTGGGAGTTGTCTTCTGCGCGTGCCAGCAGCGTGGTTCGTCAGTTGGTCGAAAGCGGCGTGTCGGCGAAGCGCTTGGCGGTGGTTGGTCTGGCATCGAATCAGCCGTTGGCGTCGAACGATACTCCAGAGGGGCGAGCCAAGAATCGGCGTGTGACGATCACCATCCTGTCACCGGATATCGAGCGATAAGGCGATGAAGAAAAATTAGGAGCGGCTCAGCCGCTTCCCAGCGAGCGGCCGCTGCCGGGGGAGAAATCGGGCTTTCCGTTGCGGCCGTATACTCCGGCTTTGTTCACTGCATTGCTCAATACGGTGAGCGCCTGCTGGTTATGGCGCAACTTCATCTGGATCAACTCGCCATTGACCTGGTTCAGTTGCTTTGCGCGTTGAGCGAGGGCGACGATGTCGTGCCAGATGGGCAGGCCGTCGGCACAGTGGGTACCCAGCCAGTTCTGGATGGTTTCGGCATCTGGGCGGGGTATTTCCTGTTGCAGCAGCGCATGGCGCGCATCGGCCATATGGTTGAGGCTGACGGCGTCATTGGATTTTTGTTCGGACAACGTCAGGAGCTGTTCGGTCTGTGCGCCTTCCATCAACAGGCTCTGTTCCTGTTCCAGCAGCGTCACGAAACCTGCCAGCGCACCGCGTTCGGCGGATAGCATAGTGAGCAGCGCGGAGGCGGCAGGCGCGGACAAAATATCAACTCCCTTCCCTGATCAACTCGCGCACCGTGTTGATCAGGCGGTCGGCGACAACTTCGGAGTTGACCTTGAAGCGCCCCTCGCTGATGGCTTGTTTGATCTCCGCCACTTTTGCGGCATTGATGGACGATCCGCCGGACAGTCCTTCTTCCATGCTGCGAAGCTGGGATGCGGTCGAACCAAGCGACACGCTGGTGCTTTCCTGCGGCGACGCGCGGGAACCGCTCTTTTGGGCGACCGAAGCCTTGTTGTCGTTCAACGGGGCGGTTGGTAGCGGATTGCTGTTCTTTTCGATTTTCACGATGACCTCTCAATCTGGCAATGCCGATTTTCTCTTCACGAACGGTGTATCGGCAAAAATCCGCCGAACTTTAGGGGGGATGCCAATATTATGCAAGCAGTTCGCATGCGGGGGTATCAAGGAGCGATCTCCACGATACCGTTGCGCGCCGTCCCGGCGACCACTCTCCCTGATGCGACTCTGATCTGGACTGTCTGGCCTTCGCCGGCGTTGCTTAGCGCCACGCCCTCGTTCCGTATGCTGAATCCGATGCCCCGGGCGATGATTTGCACGACCTGTCCCTGCGTTACGCTATAGGGGGCGCGCAACATGTCATCGCGCAATATCTGGCCCGCGGCAACGCCGTAGCGCAATACTTTGCCGACGACCTGCGCTGGGTCGGTAAAGCCGGTCGCGCGTGATATTTCGACGGACTGTGCGGTGATGTCGGCGGACTGCAGCACTTGGCCGGGCTGCAATTGCCGCGCGCTGACGAGAAGTTGTAGCGTAACGGTGATTCGTATCGGCACAAGGATCTGCCAGCCATTCTGCTCGTTGCAGCGCACGCCTATCGAGGTCTTGCCGATAAGCTGGCTGCCGCTCGGAAGGAATGCCTCCATTCTGGAGCAAGGGGTGAGTGATATGCGGGGGTCCAGTCCCTCGATTTGGTAATCGACCTTGCCTGAAATGCCTGCTGTCTGTTGTTTTACAAAGCTTGCCGCGAGTTTTGCGATCTGCGTATGCGTCGGAGAGGCGGACGGTTTGTCTGCGCCGAAGGCAATCAGGGGGGATAGCAGGAACAGGCATATCGCAAGGAGTATTTTCATGCGGGGTATTTTGCGCGGAGGCGGGGAATTATGGAAGTCTTGGATAGGTCGAATTGAGGCGGAAAAGAGGCTTTAATCGGGGTATGGGATAGGCGAGGCTGGAATTAGTATGCGAATCGTACACGTGTCTCTGAATGAGAAAGGGGGGCAATATGATCAACAAATTGGACGAGGCATTACGTTTTCAGCAGGCGGCGCTCAATTTGCGCGCGGCGCGACAGGAGTTGCTGGCCTCTAACGTGGCGAATGCCGACACGCCCAACTTTAAAGCAAGGGATATCGATTTTGCCGGCGCCCTGCGGAACGCGCTGGCCGGAACCCCCGAGGAGTTGCCGGTGGTGCAGACGTCTCCCTCGCACTTGGCGGGAAATTCCGGAGATTCGATCATGGGCTCTCCGGTGATGTATCGCAAGCCACTGCAGCCGAGCGCAGATGGCAATACCGTGGATATGGATGTGGAGCGTGCGCAGTTTGCCGACAATGCATTGCGCTATGAGGCCAATGTGATGTTCGTCAGCGAAAGGCTGAAGGGCATATTGTCGGCTATACAGGGTTAAGGAGAGCGATCATGTCGTTATTCAATATCTTCAATGTGGCAGGTTCGGCGATGACGGCTCAGTCTCATCGGTTGAACGTGGTGGCCAGTAATCTGGCCAATGCCGATAGTGCGACTGGTCCTGATGGGCAGCCATACCGCGCCAAACAGGTGGTGTTCAGTGCGATGCCGGTGGAAGGTGGCGCGCAAGGTGTCAAAGTGCTCGGAGTGGTCGAGGATAATTCCCCGATGAAGATGGTTTACGATCCCAAGCATCCGATGGCCGATGGGCGTGGCTATGTTGCGATGCCCAATGTAAATGTTGTGGATGAAATGGTGAACATGATCTCGGCTTCGCGGTCATACCAAAATAATGTCGATGTGATGAATACGTCGAAGACGATGTTGCTCAAGACGCTGACCATAGGCCAGTAATCAATTGATGAAAGGAGACTGATATGGTCGACAATGTGCAAAGTAGCGGTGCGGCGGATATATATGCGGCATTGAACGCAAATGCGAAAGCTGGTTCTTCTGCGGAAAAGTCTGCGGTTTCGGATACGCAGGATCGTTTTCTGAAGCTGCTGGTTACGCAGATGAAGAATCAGGATCCGCTGAACCCGATGGACAATGCCCAGGTGACCTCGCAGATGGCGCAACTCAGCACGGTCAGCGGGATCGACAAGTTGAATGTCACGCTGCAGGCATTGAGCGATAGCATGATCCCCAATCAGACGTTGCAGGCGACGACGATGATCGGCCATGGTGTGCTGGTGCCGGGCGAGGGGGTGGAGTTGTTCGAGGGCAAGGCCTTCGGCGGCCTAGAACTGGGGCAGTCGGTGGATGGGGTGCAGATTTCCATTCATGACAAGGCCGGGGTATTGGTGCGCAACATCAGTCTTGGCGAGCAGTCGGCTGGCTTGGTCAATTGGCAGTGGGATGGTCTGAACAATGAGGGGGTCAGCGTCGATGACGGCAACTATACGTTCAGCGTGGAGGCTAAATCCGAAGGCAAGGTGGTGACGGATGCGACCGCGCTTGAGTTTGGCATGGTGAGCAGTGTGATGCAGGGCAAGCAAGGCGTTACGATGAGTGTCGGGAATATGGGCGATGTCGCGTTGTCTGAGGTGCGGCAGATTCTTTAAGGGGCTGGGTGGCCGGTCGCCGGGTTGGCAGATGAGGTGTTTTTCAGTATTGGCGGCATGCAGTTAAGGTTGGCACAAAGGAGATTATCATGAGCTTTCAACAGGGATTGAGCGGTCTTAATTCGTCGGCGAAGCAGCTCGACACGATAGGTAATAATGTCGCGAACTCGGGCACTGTGGGTTTCAAGCAGTCGCAGGCGCAGTTCGCCGACATGTATGCGGCTTCCCTGTCGGGATCGGGGGGGGCTCAAATCGGAACGGGCGTCCGTTTGGCGGCGGTCGTTCAGCAGTTTACCCAGGGCAATGTCACCAATACCAATAATCCGATGGATACGGCAATCAGCGGTCAGGGGTTCTTTCGGATGGTTGATCCGACTGGCGCCGTTTTCTACAGTCGTAACGGTCAGTTTCAGGTGGACAAGAACGGTTTCATCGTGAATAGCTTGGGGCACACGGTGTCCGGCTACTTGCCGAATGCGGCAGGGGAGATCATTCCGGCGCAGCCTGTGCCGTTGCAGATCAATGCGGCGGATCTGACGCCCAAGGCATCGGCAAATATAGCGGTCGGGGTGGCTTTGGATTCTCGCTCGCTGGGCGTCGGTGCGGGAGGGACGGTGCCAATCTCGGCTGCATTCAGTCCGACGGATCCGACCTCTTATAACAGCTCGACTCCCATGACTGTCTATGATTCTTTGGGTGTCAGTCATGTCGCCGTGCTGTATTTTCAACGTCAGCCGATTGCGCCAACCGCCGTTGTGGGAGCTGTTGCCGGTGCTGTGACACAGATTAATCTGGCATCCACGGTTGGAATGGCAGCAGGCAATACGATTACCATTCCGGGAGCGGGGGCAGGCGGTACATCATTGACGACGACGATTACGGCAATCGCCGGCAATACCGTTTCGTTCGCCCCATCTACCGATGCTGCAACCGCCCTTGCGGGTGGGGAAGCCGTTACGACCAATGCGGCATCGCCCAACTGGAAAACCTTCCTGACTGCCGATGGCGCACTGGTGCCGGCAGCCACGGCTACCACTACTGCATACACGGCGGCGGCGGGGGTGGTGGATGCGACAGTCACTCTTTCGGCGCTGCCGGCCGGGGTGGCGGTCGGCGATTCGATCACCATCAACGGGGCTGGGGCCGGTGCCCCTCCCGGCGCGTTTACTACTACCGTTACCGGCATTGCGGGTAATGTCGTCTCCTTTGCGCCAGATGTGGTGGCTGCTCCTGCAGTAGGGGCACTTGTGACGGCAACTGTCCCGTTGGCCACTTTATCCTTCGATGCGCTGGGTAAATTGAATGCTCCGACGGTTCCGCAATTGGGGGTGGTCGTTTCGGGACAATTTTTACCGACAGGAGCATTGGCGCAGACGATTTCGTTCAATTTTGCGCAGACTTCGCAATTCGGCGGGAACTTTGGCGTGAATAGCATGACGCAGGACGGTTATGCGTCGGGCCGATTGAACGGTTTCAGCACCAGCGCTGACGGCACGATCCAGGGCCGATACTCCAATGGGCAGACGAGAGCCTTGGGGCAGATGTTGTTGGCAAATTTCACCAATCCTCAGGGATTGCAGCCGGTGGGCAATAACGAATGGGCCGAAAGTGCCGCATCCGGCGGGGCATTGATCGGTACGCCCGGTTCCAGCAGTCTGGGGGTGTTGCAGTCTTCCGCAGTTGAAGACTCCAATGTCGATCTGACTGCGGAGCTGGTAAACATGATCACGGCGCAGCGCGTTTATCAGGCTAATGCGCAGACCATCAAGGCGCAGGATCAGGTGCTGCAGACACTGGTGAACCTGAGGTAATGAATGTTAGGCGGTGATCTCGCATCGTTGTCGTTGACTGGAGGAGCATATGGATAAGCTGATCTATACCGCGATGACCGGTGCTTCGCATGTGCTGCAGCAGCAGGCGGCGGTGTCGGAGAATTTGGCGAATGCGAGTACACCCGGCTTTCGCTCGATGCTGAACACGTTTCGTGCGGTGCCGCTGATCGGTGAAGGCCTGCCGACGCGAACGTTCGTGGTCGACTCCACATCCGGTTCGGATTTCACTCCGGCAGCATTCCAGCCGACAGGGCGCGAGCTCGATGTCGCGATCAATGGCGCCGGCTGGATCGCGGTGCAAGGGGCGGATGGCCGAGAGGCCTACACCCGCAATGGCAGCTTCGAGGTTACGTCCAACGGGGTGTTGCAGACCCGTACCGGGCTGACTGTCGCGGGCGATGCCGGGCCGATCACGATTCCTCCCGATACCGAAGTCACTTTTGCGAAGGATGGCACGATTTCGACCGTGCCGAGCGGCCCTCAAGCAGCCTCGGTGGTGGTTTTAGGTCGGCTAAAACTGGTCAATCCGCCGGAGGGCCAGCTCGAGCGTGGTGGGGATGGTTTGTTTCGGCTGAAGGATGGCAGCAACGCGCCCGCCGATGCGACGGTGGGGGTGGTGCCGGGCAGTCTGGAGGGCAGCAACGTGAATACCGTGGAGGCGCTGGTGAATATGATTTCGCTCGCTCGCAAGTTCGATATGCAGATGAAGATGCTGCAGAGTGCAGATAACAATGCACGGCAAGCCAGCCAGATAATGAATATCTCAGCCTGATAACTTAAAGATTAATTAAGAGGTAATCATGATACGTTCCTTGTGGATTTCCAAGACCGGCCTGGATGCACAGCAGACTCAGATGGATGTGATCTCCAATAATCTGGCCAATGTAAGCACCAACGGTTTCAAACGTTCTCGCGCTGTGTTCGAGGATCTTCTCTACCAGACCATACGTCAGCCTGGTGCGCAGTCTTCTCAACAGACCCAGATTCCTTCCGGCCTGCAGATCGGTACCGGCGTGCGACCGGTGGCTGCCGAGCGCATCCATACGCAGGGCAATCTCCAGCAAACCGGCAATTCGTTGGATGTCGCGATACAGGGGGCGGGGTTCTTTCAGGTGCTAATGCCTGATGGCACTACGGCTTATACCCGCGATGGCGCCTTCCAGCGCGATAGTCAGGGGCAGATGGTGACTTCCAGCGGTTTTCCGGTTCAGCCGGCAATCACGCTTCCTGCGAATGCAATCAATGTCACGATCGGACGCGACGGGGTGGTCAGCGTCACTCAGCCGGGGGTGGTTGCGCCAGTCCAGGTGGGAAGTCTGCAGGTGGCGACATTCATCAATCCGGCCGGATTGATGAGTATGGGCGAAAATATGTACGTGGAGTCGGCTTCTTCCGGGACGCCGAGCACCAACGTGCCGGGCACCAATGGTGCCGGTCTGTTGACCCAGAATTACGTGGAAACTTCCAACGTTAATGTGGTCGAAGAGTTGGTCAATATGATTCAAACGCAGCGGGCTTACGAGATCAACTCAAAATCGATCCAGACTTCGGATCAGATGCTGCAACGCTTGAGTCAGCTTTAGACTTGGTTTTTTGAATAGCTTGTTCGGGCGATGGAGTGTTGAGTGTCGAATAGGGTTGCATTTATCGGTGTTCTGTTTACTTTGGTTGGTTGCGTCAGCAACCCGCCGAGCAACGTCCACCAGCCGATGACGGCCAAGCCGGTGATGCAAGCGCCGGTGGTGCATAACGATGGGGCGATCTTTCATGCCGGTGCAAACGAACGACCTTTGTTCGAGGACAGGCGTGCGCGCAACGTCGGCGACATTCTGACAATCAATATCGTCGAAAATACGACGGCCAATCGCCAGAACAGCTCCAGTTCCAGCGCCAAGAATAGTATCAATGCGACAACCCCGAGCGTGACCGTCGGACCGTTGGCCAAGCTTTTGCTGAAGGCGTTCGCGGTGACCAGCGCCAGCGACAACAGCACCGGCGCAACCGGCGCGGGCGCTGCAAGCGAGAACTTGACCGGAAATATTACGGTGACGGTCACCGGAGTGCTGGAGAACGGCAATCTGCAGGTCAGCGGCGAGAAAATCGTGGGGATTAACAACAGCGATGAATTTATTCGTTTCTCAGGCGTGGTTAATCCGACTACAATCGCAGCTGCAAACACCGTGCAGTCGACCCAAGTTGCAGATGCCCGTATCGAGTACAGAAACGGCGGAGCGATGGGCGAAGTCGTGAACGATGCGCAGACCCTGGGGTTTCTGGGGCGGTTCTTCATGTCGGTGTTGCCATTCTAGGCTAGGGGTCGGACGTTCCGGTTCTTGCCTTGCCGGTTGAGGAGCGGGGTGATGAAGCGATTTATTGCAATCTTGTTCGTGGCCATGTTGCCGTTTTCGTCTGCGGTAATGGCGGAGCGTATCAAGGATATGGCCAGCATCCAGGGGGTCCGTGATAACCAGTTGATCGGTTACGGTATTGTGGTCGGCCTTGACGGCAGTGGCGACCAGACCACGCAGACCCCTTTCACAGTTCAAAGCATTATCAGCATGCTCTCGCAGATGGGCGTCAATCTTCCGCCCGCCACCAGCCTGCAGCTCAAGAATGTGGCTGCGGTGATGGTGACCGCGACGTTGCCGCCTTTCGCCAAGCCCGGGCAAAATATTGATGTGACGGCGTCTTCTATCGGCAACGCCAAGAGTTTGCGCGGAGGTACGCTGTTGATGACCCCGTTGAAAGGGGCCGATGGTCAAGTCTATGCGATGGCGCAAGGCAATGTGCTGGTTGGTGGCGTCGGTGCGTCCTCGGGAGGCGCTTCGGTGCAGGTGAACCATTTGAGCGTCGGGCGCGTCCCCACCGGGGCGACGGTCGAGCGGGCGGTGCCGACGGCGGTGGGGCAGGGGGAGTTCATTCATCTGGAATTGCGGGAAACGGACTTTACAACGGCTTCCCGCATCGTCGAGGTCATCAATTCCCAAGTAGCGCCGAATCTGGCTGAGGCCAAGGATGCCAGGGTCATTCAGGTGCGGGCACCGCTCGGTGGCGAGCGCATCGCATTCATTTCCAAGATTGAGAATCTGGAGGTCGATCCCGCCCAAGGGATAGCCAAGGTCATCATCAACGCCCGGACCGGATCGGTGGTGATGAACCAGGCGGTGACGCTGAACGATTGTGCCGTTGCCCACGGCAATCTGACCGTGGTGATCAATACCGAAAGCACGATAAGCCAGCCGAACGCCAACACGCAAGGCCAGACCGCGCAAACCGATCAGACAACGATTGACATGAAGAGCGACAAGGGCGAATTGATACGCCTGCAGCGCGGTGCGTCGCTGAGCGAGGTGGTCAAGGCGCTGAATTCCATGGGCGCAACGCCACAGGATTTGTTGGCGATTCTGCAAGCGATGAAGTCGGCCGGTGCATTGCGCGCAGAACTGGAGATCATCTGATGGTCGAGCGTCTGGATATATCCGCCAAGCTTGCTTTGGATACGCAGAGTCTGGAGCAGTTGCGCGCGCAGGCCAGGCAGTCGCCGGACCAGGCGCTCAAAGCGGCAGCGCAGCAGTTCGAGTCGGTCTTCCTCAATATGATGCTGAAAAGCATGCGTGAGGCGACACCTCAGGACGGTATGTTCGATAGCGAGCAGACACGCATGTTCACCGGCATGCTGGATCAGCAACTGGCACAAAGCATGGCGGGCCGGGGCGTGGGGTTGGCCGATATCATGGTTCAGCAATTGAGTCGCAACATGGCCGGTCAAGCTGAGGTCGGGAAAACCGGGGCGGTGTCGCCCGCCACTTCCGGCGCACAACGGCCGACAGCGCCGGCACCCAATGCTATGAGTGCCTTGCCGTCGGCATACAGTGAGAATGCCCAGCAGGATTTTGTGGGCCGGATGTTGCCATACGCGGTCCAAGCCAGCAAAGCTACCGGCGTGCCGGCCCAGTTGATGCTGGGGCAGGCCGCGTTGGAGAGCGGCTGGGGGAAGCGCGAGATTCGCATGCCCGACGGCAGCAACAGTTTCAACCTGTTCGGCATCAAGGCCACTGCCGGATGGGGCGGCAAGGTTGCCGAAGTGATGACCACCGAGTACAGGAACGGCATAGCCTATAAACAGGTTGAACGCTTCCGAGCCTATTCCTCCTATGCCGAGGCTTTCCAGGATCATGCCAACCTGATCGGCAACAATTCGCGCTATGCGGAAGTGATGCAGCAAGCCGGCAATCCCGCCGGCATGGCCGTCGCGATACAGCGTGCAGGATATGCGACCGACCCGAATTACGCCGATAAGCTGGTTCGGGTAATGGGCATGATGAAGATAGAGACGTAGCGTCGATCTCTTGCTTTTTGGGGGGGTAGCCGTTCCTGAGTCGCCTGAGCGCGAGCCTTGGTGGATATGAAGGCGATCCAGAGAAGACTATAAAGTATTCGATACCTGTGCCGATAACCCATACAAGAGTGTTTGTCGGCGAAGGAAGGAAAAGATCATGGCAGGTAATATATTCTCCTCGGCATTGAGCGGCATGAATGCGGCTCAGGTTGCCTTGACGACGACCCAGCACAATATCTCCAATGCGAACACCCCCGGGTTCACGCGACAGGAGACGATGACTTCCGCACGTCCCGGAATCCAGTTCGGCGGCGGCTTTATCGGACAAGGCGTGGATGTTGTGGGGGTGACGCGCATGTATGACCAGTTTCTGTCCACACAGGTGTTGCAGGAGCAGGCCCAGTCCACCTATCTCAGCAGTTATCACACCGCGCTCAAACAGATCGATAATCTGATAGCCGACCCGGCTGCCGGAGCCGCGCCGGCGATGCGTGATTTTTTCAGTGCGGTCAATGGCATGGCAAACAGCCCAGAGTCCATTCCGGCTCGCCAGACGGTGCTGAGCAACGCGCAGTATGCGGTGAATCGCTTTCAGGCGATTGATCGCCGCCTGACGGATATTGCCAATGGCCTGACCGATCAGGTGAGCGCCAGTGTCAATCAGATCAACAACTACGCTAAACAGATCGCCGCCTTGAACGGCAATATCAAACGAGCCATGGGTTCGGGTGCTGTGCCCAACGATCTGATGGATCAGCGCGACCAGTTGGTCACGTTGCTCAATAAAGAGGTGAAAGCGACCACGTTGCGGCAGCCCGACGGGACGTTGAATGTACTCATCGGCAGCGGTCAGTCACTGGTGATCGATGAACAATCCATGCCGCTGCAAGTGGTTCAATCCCCTCGGGATCCGAGCAAGGTGGATGTTGCCTATAACATTAATAACACGACGGTGGTGTTGCAGCAGAGCAGTATTCAGGGCGGGAATCTCGGGGCATATCTGACTTTCCGCGACCAGACTCTGGAGCCGATGCGCAACGAACTGGGGCGCGTGGCGTTGGGCATGGCGATGAGCGTCAACCAGCAGAATCAGACCGGCTTGGATTTGCGCGGTCAATTGGGCGGGAACATCTTTTATGCTGCGGCGCCTCGCGTCGATGTGGGGGCTTACAATCAGGGCACGGCAGTGGTCTCAGCCACTATCGCCGACCTCGGCGCACTAACCACCAGCGATTACCAGCTTAAGGTGAATGGTGTGGACAACTACACGCTGGTGCGCCTATCCGACAATAAGGTGACCAATATCACCAGCCCGTTACCGCAAACAATCGACGGTTTTACGATCAACCTAGCGTCCGGTGTGGCAACTTCCGGCGACAGTTTCCTGATCCGCCCGACAGCGAATGCGGCTCGCGACATCTCCGTGCTGACCAGCGATCCTTCGGTGATCGCGGCGGCTGCGCCGATGCGCGGTATCGCCGGTACGATCGATCCGGTTTCCGGCGCGCTTGTTTCGGCGAACACCGGCACCGGAATGATCGGCAGCGGCCAAGTCAATATGAGCTCGGTAACGATCAAGTTTTCCGACCCGGCCTTGCCGCCGCAGACCTATACTGTTACCGATTCCAGTGGCGCAGCCGCTACGGTGACAGGCAATTATGTTGCGGGTAATCCAATCGACTATAACGGTTGGACGGTGCAGATATCCGGTGCCCCGGGGGCGAATGATGTATTCAATGTGGTCAGAAACATCAACTCGACCACCTCGGCGCAGATGTCGGCGTCGCCGGCCGTCACCAACGTGGGGACAGGAACTATCAGCCCGCCCTCTGCAGCCGTGGCTTGGACGACCCCCTTTACTGTCACCTTTAATGCCACGGCACAAACCTATACGGTAACAGGAGCAGTGCCGGATGTTTCGGCGACCCCGATCGCATACACGCCGGGGAGCCCGATCAATATGTCTTATAACGGATGGACGGCGCAGATCACCGGAGCGCCGGCGGATGGCGATGTGTTCAACTTTGTTCCGAACAAGAGCGCCACCGGGGATAACAGTAATGCCCTGCAACTGGCGGCCTTGCAGACCACCAGCATATTCGCGAACGGCACGACCAGTCTTCAGGCGGCATACAGCCAGTTGGTCGGAAACGTCGGTGCAAAGACCAACGAGTTGGCTGTGACCAGTGAAGCGCAGCTCAACATGGTGAACGAAAGCATCAAGCAACAACAGTCCTTTTCCGGGGTCAATCTCGACGAAGAGGCCGCGAACCTGCTGCGCTACCAGCGCGCCTACGAGGCGGCAGCAAAAGCGTTACAGATTTCCAACAGTATGTTCGATGCCGTGTTGGCTCTAGGAAGGTAGGTGCGAGATGCGTATCAGTTCGAATACTATTTTTGACAGCAACGTGGCCTCGATGACGCAGGCACAGTCGCGGTTGTTGCAGACGCAGCAACAGATCACGACCGGCAGGAAGATATTGACGGCGGCGGACGATCCGGTGGCTGCTGCCAGGGCTCTCGATCTCAGTCAGTCTGATGCGATCAACACCCAATTTGCCACGAACCGTGATGCGGCCAGGCACAATTTGTCCATGACAGAAACGACGCTGGATGGTGTGACCACGCTGTTGCAGAATGTAAAGACGGCTGCGGTGACCGCAGGCAATGGTTCATTGACGGTGGCTGATCGGACTTCGATTGCGACCGAATTGAGCGGGCGCCTGCAGGAGTTGCTGGCGCTGGCAAACAGCACCGATGGCGTCGGGAATTACCTGTTTGCCGGATTCCAGAGCAGAACGCAGCCCTTCGTCGATACGCCGGGCGGGATGGGATATTTCGGCGACGACGGACAGCGCTTGATTCAGGTGAACTCATCGCGCCAGATGCCTTCCGGCAATACGGGCGCGGAAGTTTTCATGCGTATCAAGAATGGTAATGGCACGTTCTTGACTCAGGCCGCTGCCGCGAACACCGGCAACGGGATAGTCAGCGCGGGCTCGGTGACTGATAGCGCCCTCTTGAAGCCTAGCCATACCTACAGTCTGACTTTCAGCGTGGGGCCGGATGCGCCGGGCGGGCCCGACCTGACGAAGTACGTCGTCAGGGATACGACGCCGCCGGCAGTTCCGCCCGGTACTCAAGTGTTGCCCGATCCGCTTTTGCCGCCTCCGGTTGCACCGGCAGTTCTGGGGGTGCCCTATGTGAGCGGCCAATCCATTTCTTTCGATGGGATGCAGTTCGATATTGAGGGCGTGCCAGCCAACGGAGATGCTTTTACGGTTGCTCCCAGTACGAATGAGAGCATGTTCAAGACGATTTCCGACATGATCTCCATGTTGCAGGCGGTTCCGTCGGGTGCGAGTGTCACCAATGGACTTAACCGCGCCATGAATCATCTGGACAATGCGCTGAACAACGTGCTGACCGCTAGAGCTTCCTTGGGAGTTCGTCTGAACGAGCTCGATGCCTTGCAAGCCGAGGGCGAGAACATGGGTCTGGAATTCAGGAAGTCCCTTGCGTTGCTGCAGGATGTCGATTACAACAAGGCGCTCAGCGATCTGACCATGCAGCAGACTGCCTTGCAGGCCGCACAGCAGACCTTTGCCAAGGTTTCTGGACTGTCGCTTTTCAACTATATCTGATCGGCTATTGCTGGCCTGAGCCCAGTATGCTCAGCATCTTGCCCAGCCCTTCCAATGTGACGCGATCAAGCAGCAGGCTCAGGTAAGGCATCGATAGCAGCATCACGACGAATCCAATGGTCAGTGTGATGGGGAATCCGACCGCGAACAGGTTGAGTTGTGGCGCAGCACGGGTCAGGATGCCCAGAGCGATATTGGTGATCAGCAGTGCGGCCACGATGGGCAGGGAAATCTGCAGACCGAAGGCAAAGACGCTACTCCCCCAACTGGCGACATTATAAAAACCAGTGCCGGACATGGAGTTGCCGATGGGCAGTGTGGCGAAGCTTTCCACCAGAGCGGACAGCATGTACAGATGTCCGTTCGCAGCCAGGAAGGCCAGCACGGCGATCATACCCAGCCAGCGAGCAACGATGGGCGAATAGGATGAATTCAGCGGATCATAGAAGCTGGCAAATCCCAGGCCCATCTGCAATCCCGCCAGTTCACCGGCCATTTCGACAGCGGTGAATATCAGACGCATCGTGAAACCCATCGCCACACCGATAATGATCTGCTGGATGATGATCAGCAGTCCTTGCGGGGAACCGACAGGCACTTGAGGCATCGCCGGGAGGGTAGGCGCGATGATAATGGCAATCAGCACAGACAGGCCGATCTTGACGCGTTTGGGCACCTGCGTGTTGCCGAATACCGGCGAGGTGGCGATCATCGCCAGAATGCGTGCCAGCGGGAAGATCAGGGCGGCCAGCCATACGTCGAGCTGAGCGCTGGTGACGCTGATCATGGCGATCTACCCGATCATCCAGGGGATGTTGCCGAACAGGCGCTGGATGTAATCCACCATCATGCTGATCATCCATGGGCCGGTAAAGATCAGCACCACGAATATGCCCAGCAGCTTGGGGATGAAGGACAACGTCATCTCGTTGATCTGGGTGGCTGCCTGGAAAATGCTGACCACCAGGCCGATGACCAGAGCGGTCAGCAGCAGCGGTGCCGAAATCAGCAAGGTCATTTGCACGGCTTGTTGTCCGATGGTGATGACGGTTTCGGGTGTCATATCGTCAGGTATAGAAGCTTTGCGCCAGCGAACCGAGGATCAGGTTCCAGCCGTCGGCCAGCACGAACAGCATGATCTTGAACGGCAGCGAAATGATCGACGGCGACAGCATCATCATACCCATGGACATCAGCACGCTGGCGACCACCATGTCGATGATCAGAAACGGGATGAAGATCACGAAGCCGATCTGGAAGGCGGTCTTCAGTTCGCTGGTCACGTAGGCCGGCACTAGGATGCGCAACGGCACTTGGTCCGCGCTTTGCAGCGGTTCGCTGTTGGATATGCGGACAAACAGCGTGAGATCGGTTTCCCGGGTCTGGCGCAGCATGAAAGTTTTCAGCGGGACGCTGGCTTTCTCGACCGCCTCGGTGAACTCCATTTTGTTCTCGCTATAGGGCAGATAGGCATCGGCGTAGATCTTGTCGAACACCGGCGACATCACGAAGAACGTCAGGAACAGCGCCAGCCCGATCAACACTTGGTTCGGCGGGGATGACGGTGTGCCGAGCGCAGAGCGCAGCAAACTCAAGACGATGATGATGCGAGTGAACCCGGTCATCATCAGCAGAATCGCCGGCAGGAAGCTCAGGGAGGTGAGCAGCAGCAGCGTTTGCAGGCTCAGGCTGTAGGTCTGGCCGCCGCCGGGTGCGGGTGCGCTGGTCAATGCAGGCAGGCCCACTTCCGCCGCCCAAGCGGGCTGGGCGAGGCCGAACAGCGCGAACAGGAATACGGCGAAGAGACTAGGGCGCATCGGGCTTCCTGCCGGAAGGGCGACGGCTGATAACGGACGACAGCAGCGCGGCAAACTTGTGGTCGGTGGAGAGGGAGGGTTCCCCCATGGTATCGGAGGCGACACCGGCAGGTTTCTCGAGCGTATGCAGTGTGCGTATCTGCCCCGGCCCGACTCCCACGACCAACCAGGTGTCATCGATCTCTACCAGGACGACGCGTTCCCGCTGGCCTATCGCAACACCGCCGATCACCTTGAGATGGCCGGCCGTGCCTTGCTGTGCCAGATTCATGCGCTTCAGCAGCCAAGCGACCAGAACGATGGCGGCCAGTACGAGCAGCAGGCTGAAGATGATTTGTACGATGCTACCGGAACTGACTGCGGGCGGAGGAGGGACGTAAGCCTGACGAGCCCCGTCCAGAGCGGCGGATGCCGCACCGGAAGCCGCCAGTATCATCGCGGCGAATGGAAGACGAAAACGGGCCATGCGCTATCGGTTGAGGCGACGCAGTCGCTCGGATGGAGTGATGATATCGGTCAGGCGGATGCCCAGCTTGTCGTTTACGACCACGACCTCGCCCTGAGCGATCAGGAAGCCGTTGATCATCACGTCCAGCGGTTCGCCAGCCATGCCGGCGAGTTCGACGACCGAACCCTGGGCGAGTTGCAGCAGGTTCTTGATCGGCATCTTGGTGCGCCCCAGTTCCACGGTGAGTTGAACCGGGATGTCCAGAATCATGTCGAGGTCGTTCTGGCTGGTCGATGAGCCGACCGCGCCGAATTTCTCGAACACATGCGGCTTGGCCGGCTCGATCGGTTTGCTGTCGACCGCGGTTTGTTCCGCCATCGCAGCCCCCCAGTCGTCGGCTGCGGTCGTTGCAGTCTGTTCCGCCATCGCCGCGCCCCAGTCGTCGGCAGTGATGGCCTCTTCGTTGGCGCCGGTTTCGTCAGCCATTACCCTCTCCTTCATTGGCCGAAAGCATTCTTACGACCTTCAATGCGTACTGGTTGTTGAATGAGCCGTATTTGCATTCGAGCACAGGCACACCGTCTACGGTGGCGATGATGTTATCGTTAACCTCGATGGGGATGATGTCGCCTTCCCTCATTTTCAAGACTTGCTCCATGTGGATCTCGGCCTGCCCTAAAGTGGCGACCAATTCGATTTGCGCGGATTGTACCTGTTTTGACAGGAGTTGCAGCCAGCGGTGATCCATCGCCAGATGCTCGCCCTGCATCGTGCTATAGAGCAGGTCCTTGACCGGCTCTAGCATCGAGTAAGGCATGCAGACGTGGAACGAACCGCCGTTGCCGCCGAGCTCGATGTCGAACGTGGTGACGATGACGACTTCGTTCGGCGTGGCGATGTTGGCGAACTGTGGATTCATCTCGGAACGGACGAACTCGAATTCCAGCGGATGAACGGCCTCCCATGACTTGCTGTAGGTTTCGAATACCACCACCAGCAGATTCTGGATGATGCGCTGCTCGGTCTGGGTGAATTCGCGCCCTTCGACCCGGGTATGGAAGCGCCCGTCGCCGCCGAACATGTTGTCCACGACCAGAAACACCAGATTCGGGTCGAAGATGAACAGACCGTTGCCTCGCAAGGGCTTGGCCTGGATCAGGTTGAGATTCGTCGGGACATGCAGGTTGCGGATGAATTCGCCGAACTTCAATACGCGCACCGGACCGACGGATATTTCCGGCGTGCGGCGGATGAAGTTGAACAAGCCGATCCGGAACAGGCGGGCGAAGCGCTCGTTGATGACTTCCATCGTGGGCATGCGCCCACGTACGATGCGTTCCTGCGAAGCGAGATTGTACGGGCGAACACCTTCCGCCGGCGCAGCGTCGCCGCTGTCGTCGTCTGTCTCACCAGTAACGCCCCTGAGCAGGGAGTCAACTTCGTCTTGTGAGAGGAATTCGCTCATCTGTGTTTATCGTCGAGCCTTCGCGTTACTGAATGAGGAATGTGGTGAACAAGACCTCGTCCAGGCCACCCTTCACTTTTTCGGCCGGGATAGTAGGACTCCCGCCTTCCTGAGTCATGCCTATCGCCGGCGCGTTTTTGCGCAGCCCGAGCACTTGCTGGATGTGTACCTTGATCTGGTCGGCCAATCGGGTCTTGCCTTCCGGTGTCGCCAGTTCTGAAGGCTGCTTGCTTTGCAGCAGCAGATTCACGCGGTGCAGTATCTCGGGCTTGTTGTTGTTGATCTGTTCTTCCAGTTCGGCGCGATTGATCTTGAGCGAGATCGATACCTGTACGTAGCGATCGGCATCGTCTTCGCGAGCCAGGTTCGTGGTGAACGTCCCCAAGTCGATGAATTTCGGAGGCCCTGCCGCAGCTTCGGATTTGATCTCTGCGTTTTCTTTTCCCGCCGCATCTTGTTCTGGCGAATGCTGGGGCTTAAGCAACAAGAAGGCGGCGACTGCGCCTGCAACGAGCAATGACAGCAGGGCAATGACGATGATAATAAGCTTTTTCGTGCTCTTTTTTTGGGCCGCTTCCACGACCACTTCTTGTGCTTCCGGCTTTGTACCCGGCTTTGTTCCCTTCGCCATGTTTTATTCCTTGATTGGTTGCGTGAAATCCGGGAGGCCAATGATAACCCGATTACTATTGCCGATTGCCGCCATAAAATTTTCTGGTGAAGTCATTGTGCGATCAGGCATAGGTGTCCACCATGCCGTTGTGGCGGCCTCCCGTGGGAACCGATGCCGACCCCGACACTGGTGCCTCGCCGCCCCCCTTTTCAGAATCACCCTCGGATGATGTTGCGGATTGCCGGCCGGCGAACTCCTGGGGACTTTGGTCGCGTGCAGACTGATCGCTGACCGTGGCATTGCCCAACATGATGCCGTTATCGGCCAACAATTCGCGAAGTTTAGGTAATGCGTTTTCCACGGCATCGCGGACGTTGGCATGGGGGGAGGCGAACAGTGCGGTGGCTTGGTTGTCCGAGATCTTGAGCACGATGTCCAAAGGCCCGAGATTGGGCGGATTCAGATGCAATTCGGCGACCTGATTCTTTTGAGAGATCATCCAACTGATCTTTTGCGAGAAATCGTCGGGCCATGCCGGGCTGCTCAGCGGTGTGGAAACCGTCTGGATATTGGCGTTCGAGCGCGCATCCGCCGGCATGTTTGGCATCGCCGCGGCGAATGATTGTGCCATGGATGCGGCGGCAGTCGCCGACGTTGCCGCATTCGTCAGCGGCTGGGCGGTGGCCAACTCGGGGCGATTCGCCATGTTCTGAAGCTGGGCATCCTCAAGAAGCTGTTGTCCCGAGGCGGCAGCGATTGCATCGGCCCTCGCCGCTGTTGCGGGCGTGCTGTTCTGGCCTGCCGAGGCGGTGGCCGCCCCGGTGTCTCCGGGAGTAACTGCCACCGACAAATTGTTCCTGGTCGCGGCGGTTACGTCGGGCGCGCTCCCATCTGCCGAGGCGGATGGCAAGAGCGCCACATCGGAGACGGCTGCCGCGGCGGGGTCTATTCCGGCGACATTACGGTTTCCCGACACGAGCAATGCAGCGCGATCCATGACGGATGCCCCTCGCATCTCGACCGGAATCTGCACCAGTATGGCGTTCAAGGCATCAACGGGAACAACGGGAACAATGGGAACAATGGGAACAATGGGAACAATGGCCTGATCCTGCGCCGGATGTGCGGAATCGGTGCCGGCAGCCTGTTCCGGGGAGTCGGTTTTCGACGAAGAGGCGGACGACGAGGCAGGCCGATCCACCTTGCGAGCCAGCACCTGGGCGAATGGCGACGATGCCTGATCATTGTTTGCCGTGCCGGCTATATTGTCCGGTTGCGATGTGCCCGCGGCGTTGCCGGACGGTTTGGGCGAGCTGATGATAGGCAGGTTGTTCATGAACGTCTCCTTGTGTCGGGGGATTATGATCCGCTCCCCGGTTCTTGCTCATGGCTCATCTTGCGAGCCGCGGTCTGGCTGGTGTGTTCGTCCAGCGTTTTTTGTTCGATTTTCTCGGCGATCTTTTTTTGTGCCTCGACATGCCGTTGCCGCAACGTGTCCAAGGACTTCAACTTGCGCTGGGTGGCATTGAATTCATCGCGACCGAGTTGGGTCGACGCCTGGCTCTTTTTCAGTTGCATCCGTTGTTGTGCAATCGCCTCGTCGAGCTTGTAGATGAATTGCTGGAAATTCCGCAATTCGACCGGACTCATGCCTTCCTGTACGCCCCGCTGCATTTGGGCCTGATAATCCCGGCGAAATTCCAGCAGGGTTTCCAGCTTTTGCTGCGCATTTTGCTGCAACTGGTTCAACTGGCCGAGCTTGCGGATCGCCGATTCGTTGTGGTGTTCCGCCAGATTCAGCAGAGGTGCGAGGGAGAAGGATTTGGTCATCATTCAACTCCCTAGTGCGCCGTCTCGAACAGGGACGAGAGTTGCATGGCGCTCTGCTGATAGGATTCCCGCTCGAACATACCCTGTTTGAGGAACTGCTCCATCCGCGGGTAGAGCGTGATCGCTTCATCCAACAGCGCATCGCTTCCGCGCACATAGGCACCGACACTGATCAAATCGCGGTTGCGCTGGTAATGGGCATACAGATGTTTGAAACGCTGCACCTGCGACTGGTGTTGCGGCGTCACCAGCTGGGACATCACCCGGCTGATTGAGGCCTCAATATCGATCGCCGGGTAATGCCCCTGTTCGACGAGCCGGCGCGAGAGGACGACGTGCCCGTCGAGAATGGCTCGCGCGCTGTCCGCGATCGGATCCTGCTGGTCGTCTCCCTCGGTCAGCACGGTATAGAAGGCGGTGATCGAGCCGCTTCCTTCCAGTCCGTTGCCGGCACGCTCGACCAATTGAGGCAGCTTGGCGAACACCGAGGGCGGGTAGCCTTTGGTTGCGGGCGGTTCGCCGATCGCCAAGGCGATCTCCCGTTGGGCCATTGCGTAGCGGGTGAGCGAATCCATGATCAGCAGCACATTTTTGCCCTGATCCCGGAAATATTCGGCGATGGTGGTCGCGTAGGCGGCGCCTTGCAGGCGCATCAGCGGCGAGGTGTCGGCCGGCGTGGCGACGACGACCGAGCGCGCCAGCCCTTCCTGACCGAGGATGTCGTTGATGAATTCCTTGACTTCCCGGCCCCGCTCGCCGATCAGGCCGACCACGATGACGTCCGCGCTGGTGTAGCGCGCCATCATGCCGAGCAGCACACTCTTGCCGACACCGGAGCCGGCGAACAGCCCCATGCGCTGGCCACGCCCCACGGTCAGCAGGCTATTGATGGCGCGCACGCCGACATCCAGCACGGTGTCGATACGAGCGCGAGCCAGCGGATTGAACGGCCGACTTTGCAGCGGTGCGGAACCCGCGTCGAACAACGGGCCGAACTGATCCAGAGGCCGTCCAGCCCCGTCCAATACCCTGCCCAGCAGCATATTGCCGACCGGCAGATGTTTGGCAGAATCGGTAGCGCGTTGCCGGGGCTGCGGCGATTTCTCGTCCAGCGTCGGGATGTGTGGCGTATCCGCCGGTGTGACGAGAGCGCCGGGCACGAGGCCGTAGACATCGTTCTCCGGCATCAGGAAAAGTTTTTCGCCGGAGAAGCCGACCACTTCCGCCGCCACGATACCATTCGGCAGATGGATGGAGCAGGTGCTGCCGACCGACATCTTCAGGCCGACAGCCTCCATCACCAATCCGGTCACCTTGGTTAGATGGCCGCTGGGCGGCATGGTGCTGCATTGCGCGATGTATTGCTTCCCCTGATGGAGGAAGTTCTGCCATCTGGCGCTGTGCGAGGAACGGTTCAGGTTAGCCATGATTTGTCCTGTCCGATCGATTCGACGATGCGTTTCCAACGCGACTCGATGGTCGCATCTATCTTGGTGTGCGCGGTTTCGATACGGCATCCGCCGCGCCTGAGCCCTGCGTCGGTCAATATTCGCCAGCCGGTATGCGCCAGATGGTCGCCCATATGCTTGCGCACCAATTCGGCATCCTCAGGGTGGAGGATCAAATGACCATGCTGGTTGAAGTGCGGAAGGCTGCCGATGGCTTGGGTGACGACTTCAAGGATGGCTTCCGGGTTGATTTTCAGCGTTTCGCCGACCATCTTGCGGGCTACTTCCAGCGCCAGATCAAGCAACGACTGTGCTAGTTGGGCATCGATCTGGTTGAGCGCGACCTGAAAATCCTGCGTCAGGGCCTGAAGTTGCGCGATCTCGCTATTCGCCTGCTGGATGCCGACGGTATAACCGGCTGCCTGTCCCTGTTCGAAACCCTCGTCATAAGCTTGCTGGCGGATGCTCTCCAACTCGGCGACGGTGGCGAGTTCGATTTCTTCGCGCGTAGCCACGCGCGTCTTCGACGGGTGGTCGAAAGACGCCAACTCCCAGCGCTGGAACGCCGTCAACTCTTCCTTGGGAATGATCACGTTAGACATAAGCCTCCTCGTTGCCGCCGCCTATCGATATCTGGCCTTCGTCGGCCAGACGGCGAACTATCTTCAATATCTCCTTTTGATTGGCTTCGACCTCACTTAGTTTCACCGGGCCTTTGGCTTCCAAATCTTCGCGCATCATTTCGGAGGCGCGAGCAGACATATTTTTGAATATCTTTTCGCGCAACTCTTCGCTGGCCGCCTTCAGTGCGATGATCAGAGATTCCGATTGAACCTCGCGCAGGATGAGCTGAATGCCGCGGTCGTCGATATCCATCAGGTTTTCGAAGACGAACATCTTGTCTTCGATTTTCTGGGCCAGTTCGGGGTCGTAGCCGCGCACATTCTCCATGATCTCGGCTTCGAGATTGTGGCCCATGAAGTTGAGAATTTCCGCTGCGGTTTCGACACCGCCGTGCAATGTTTTTTTCCCCGTTCCGCCGCCGGCCATCAGTTTGCTGAGTACATCGTTGAGTTCCCGCAGCGCCAGCGGTTGCACGCCGTCCAGCGTCGAAATGCGGAGCATCACGTCGTTACGGGTGCGTTCGGTGAGCATTTTCAGAATTTCGGCGGCCTGATCGGGTTCCAGATGAACCAGAATGGTAGCGATGATCTGGGGATGTTCGTTGCCGATCATTTCGGCCACGGCGCCGGGATCCATCCACTTCAGGCTTTCGATACCGCTGGTGTCGCTGTTATGCATGATGCGATCCAGCAGACCGGAGGCCTTGTCGTCTCCCAAGGCTTGCGTGAGCATGTTGCGAATGTAGTCGCTCGAATCCATGCCGATGGTGGTCTTGCTGGATGCGGAGATCATGAATTCCTGGAACACTTCCGCGATCTCGTCGCGGCTGAGGTTCTTCAGCTTCATCATCGCGGCGCTGATTTTCTGGACCTCCTTGGGCTCCAGATATTTCAGCACGGCCGCAGCTTCCGCTTCGCCGAGCGACATCAGGAAGATTGCGCTTTTGTCGACGCCGTCGGTCATTGGTTCACCCATTCCTTGATTACGCTGGCGACGATCTTGGGCTCTTGCTGTGCGAGCTGTTTTGCTGTCTGCAAGCTATGTTCGAAATTCGGTGCCGTAGGCGTGTAGGTCGCTTCCGGTTCGGCCAGTGGAGCGGCAGCAGAGAATCCGCCGGTCTCGCTGGGCGGGCTCAGTAGAGTCTCGAAAGCCGGTTTGATGACGCGGAGAATGACGAACAGCATTGCTGCGGCGATAAGTCCATATTTGAGCAATTCTTTTAGCAATTCGATCATATCCGGCTGTTTCCAGATTGGAGTCTCTTCGATGGTCTCGGTGGTGTCGGCGAATGAGGCAACCTGCACGTTCAGGCTGTCCCCGCGATTCTGGTCGAATCCGACGGCGTCCCTGACCAGGTTGTTGATCTGCTCTTTTTCGTCGTCGGTGAACGGGCGCAAGCTGGTCTTGCCCTTGGCATCGGTCACCTTGCGGTTGCTGTTCACCACGACTGCCACGGACAACCGTTTGATCGAACCCACCGGCAACACCGTATGGCGTATGGTGCGGTCCACTTCGTAGTTGATTGTGGATTCTTTCTGCAGATTGGATACGTTGAGATCGTCAGCCGGGCCGACGCCGACAGCGGGGGAAGTGGCGACGATAGGCGCCGTGGCGGGAACCGGCGGCTGGTTGGTCAGCGCGCCCGGCACTCCGCTGGCGGCGAGACCTTTCCCATTGAGGGTTTCGGATACCTGTTGGCTGCGGACCGCGCTTTCATTAGGAGGCTGGTTCGGCTTGTAGGACTCGGATGTCTGCTCTGTGCGCGAAAAATCGATGTCCGCGGATACTTGTGCGCGTATGTTGGTTTGGCCCAGCATGGGGATCAGCAATGCTTCGATGCGCTTGATATAGCTTTGTTCGATCTGTTGTACATACTTGAGCTGGTTGGCATCCAGTCCTTCGTTGGTGTTCCCGTTGTGGTCTGAGCTTAACAACGTGCCGTTCTGGTCAACAACGGTCACGTTCTTGGCCGACATCTCTGGCACGCTGCTGGAGATCAGGTGGATGATCGCGCTGACTTGGGCGGAGTCCAGAATCCGTCCACCCTGCAGACTGAGCACCACCGAAGCGCTGGGCTTCTGTTGTTCCTTGACGAAGACGCTGGGCTTGGGGATTGCCAGATGCACGCGCGCGGCTGCCACTGCGCCGATGCTTTCTACCGAGCGGGCCAGTTCGCCCTCGAGCGCGCGCTGGTAATTGACCTGTTCGGCAAACTGAGTGATGCCGAAGCGCTGGTTCTCCATTAACTCGAATCCGACATTGCCGCCTTTCGGCAGTCCTTGCGAAGCGAGTTTCAGACGCGCCTCATGGACCTGGTTCGAGGCGACCAGCAAAGCGCCGCCGCCTTCGGCGAACTTGTAGGGAATGTTCATTTGCTGCAGTGATTCGATAATCGCCCCGCCGTCCCGATCGGACAGGTTGCTGTACAGGATGCGGTAATCCGGTGTTTGGCTCCACAGCCACGCACCTGCGATCAAGGCGAACAGTGCGGCCAAACCAACGCCGAACCCCAGCTTTTGCTGGAGAGTGAGCTGGCTGAGACGGTTGCCCGCAATGTTTTGTGCTTCTGTCATGATGACTTAAAGTCACTCCTGAGGTTGGATGTTCGGATGCTGCATGTATTATCAGTAAGGATGCATGTTCTTGAAAAGCCGAATACCGCTGTAAAACCATGTCTTTTCATCAGATTTGTATTGTGTGAACTCGGTTAATGTGCACGTGCCTGAAAAAGGAGAAGGCGACATTGAATACACCGGCAATAGACAGTTTGTTGGCGCAGATGCGCGTGGCCAAGGCGGCTGCGACGGGTTTGCGCGAGCCCGAACAGGCGACGCAACCCGGCAGGCTCGATTTTGCCTCCGTATTGAAATCCTCACTGGACGATATCGCCCAGTCGCAGGCCAGTTCAGAGGCTATGCAGAAGGCTTTCGTGATGGGGGATGAGCGCGCCAGTCTGAGCGACACAATGATTGCGATGCAGAAGGCCAGCATCAATTTCCAGTCGGCCATTCAGGTGCGCAACAAGGTGGTGCAGGCTTACAACGACATCATGAATATGCAGGTCTAACGCCCGTTTGGGCAGGTGCTACAGTAGCGCTGAGGCGTTGGCGGCCATCAGGCGTTGTTTGTCGGTAATGAAGCGCTGCAGTTTAAGGGTGGTCGGACCGTCGATGTTCTTGAATTCGCAGCCGGCCCGCTTCATGGTCTTTCCGAGCTTGTTCGTGGATAAAGGGATGATGTTCCTGACGATGAGGTTCACTTCGATCGGCCCGATCTCCGGAAGGTCGATCCGGCAATTCTGATAGAGCGTCCCTGTTTCAAGACCGAACTCGTCTTCCATGAAGACCAGACCGATCCCGCCGCCGCTGATATCCATCACCGGTATCGTGATCTGAGGGGGGGGCTCCTGTGTACCGGGAGCCTTGGGGCGTCCGGTTTCGATGATGCAACGCAAATACTCGGATGGCAGCAGGGATAGCCGGAAATATTCGCGGCGCTGCAGCCGGTAGAGGCTGGTCGGCATCGGCAGGAAAAACGCCGGTTGGTCGTCGTAGGTTACGATGCTGGCCGCATTTGCAGCGCATTGAACCTTTACATGGTTGTGCGAGCTGACCAGTGTGATTTTGTGGCTTTCTCCGATGTGATGGTTCTCCGTCGCACTGTGTCCGGGCTCTACCCACAAGCCGTCCTCATCGAGATCCAGAATCGTGGTCATGATGAAATCCCGCTTGGCGTTATAGTAGAGCGCTGCGTTTGTTCCACTTTCTGCGATGTCTCGCAGGATCGAGTGAATTTGCTTGGGCGAGGAAATGCGGCATTCTTTTTCGTCTGCGTCGGTAATGCTTTCGATCGTCAGTGGAATATCTTTTTTCATCAGTCAATTATAGCAAACTGAGTTGTGCTGGATAGCGCGGGTTGACTGGATGCCGGACGTTTGATCTTTGTCTGCAAGGCTGTTGGGACGGTCGAATGCCGAGCGGATAACTTGGCGCGAGCCGATACCGAAAAGCTCGTTTGATCGACTATGCCGTCAGGCTGTTCATGGCCATCAATCGTTGTTTGTCGGTAATGAAGCGTTGTAATTTTCCGGCGGTCTGTCCGTCGATATCCCTGAATTCGCATCCAGCCCTCTGTAGCATTTTGCCCGACTTGTGCTTGGAGATGGGAATCAGGTTTTTGATCGTAATGCTGACGTTGATCAATCCGATGTTCGGCAGGTCTATCTGGCAGTCGGTATAGGTTTCGCCCGGAACGAGGTCGAAGTCTCCCTCCATGCAAACCAGTCCAATGCCGCCGCCACTGATGTCCGCGGCCGGTATTTCGACCTCTACAACGGATGCTTCGAGCGGGACGGCATTTTCTTCCAGACTTTCTCCCCGTGCTTTTTTGACGTTGATGAGGCAGCGCAAATGTTCTGCTGTCGATAGGGATAGGCGGAAGTATTCGCGTCGTTGGAAGCGGTAGATGCTGGTCGGCATCGGAAGGAAGAGCGCCGGTTGTTTATCGTAGGTTACGAGGCTGGCGTTATTCACGAAGAACTGCATTTTTACCTGATTGTGCGAACTGACTAGCGTGATTTTTCGGCTTTCGCCGATATGGTGGTTTTCTGTTGAGGAGTGTCCCGGCTCCACCCATAGCCCGTCTTCATCTAGATCCAGTATCGTGGTCATGATGAATTCGCGCTTGGTGTTGTAGTAAAGAGCGGCATTTGTTCCGCTTTCGGCAATATCGCGCAAGATAGACTGGATCTGTTTGGCTGAAACGATCCGGCATTCTTGTTCGTCAGCGTCGGTGATGCTTTCGATGGTCAGGGGAATATTCTTTCTCATTCGGCGATGATAGCAAACTGCAGAGGGCCGGCAAAGTTACAACTTGAGGAATGGCGGCGCTTGAGGGGTGTCGGCATGTTCGAGACGGTATAACCAGGCCAGCAGCTCCGCGACAGCTAGATAAAGTTGCGGGGGAATTTCCTGATCCAGTTCGACTTTCATCAATAGTCCGACCAGGTCTTCCGATTCGTGCACGAATACGCCATGTTGCTTGGCACGTTCGATGATTGCCTGGGCGACCAAGCCACGGCCTTTGGCAACGACCTTGGGAGCGCTGCCGTTGCCTTGCCCGTAGGCGAGAGCGACGGCGACCTGCTGGGAAGATGGTTGTTTGGGGGAACTCATGATCGCTTAACCACTTTCGCAGTCTGCAGCGGGACACCCGCGTTGCCGAGCGCATCCCTGAGTTGCGGCAATGCCCGGTTGAACAATTCGGTCGTCTTTGCATCTTCTGCGTGCAGCGTCAGACTCACGCCTTGCCCGGTAAATGACAGGGTCGCGCGCACATCGCCCAGTCTGGGCAGGGACAACTCCATTTCGGTGCTCCATTGGCGTTCGTTTTCCTGCCCTCCTTGCCGCTTGGGTTCGCCTTGTATCTGCCATTGCATCTGCTGTCCGGTCCAGACTTGTCCCATCCAGACCATATGATGGTTCTCCAGCGTGTGCAGTTGTTGTTGAACCAGCGGGAGCACTTCCTTGGCGATCGGCAGGGATGCGTCGCTGTCGGCCTTGAGCGGAGTTGCCGTTACCTGGGCTTGCGATACCGGGAGTTTGTCCTGAATGGACTGGGAGATGTTGCCGGCGGAGAGCGGCAATGACCGGCCTGTCAACAGATTCTGCGGCTCTTCCATCAGTTGGCTGATGCTGCGTTCCCCCCGTATCCATTGCGCCTGATGCGACTCGTAGAACAGGCCACTTTTGCCCAGTGCCTCGCGGAGTCCGCTGGCCATCTGTTTCACGTCGGGTGCTTGTTGCGTCGCTGCCCAGATGGCTTTGTCGCCGGTTTGATGGATGACGGCTTTTTCCGTCGGAAGGCCGGCAAGATTGGATAGCAGGCGTGCGGTGGAGCCGATCTGATCGGGGGTGGACAGCGGAGTGGTCGAAGCGGCCATGCTGAAGGTGAGCTTCGGCTGGGTGGCGACCACTTGCAGCATGATGGTGTCGCCGCTCCGGACGCTTGTGGGCAGATGCATTTGCATGGCTTGTCCAGCCACCTGAACCTTGAAGAAGCCATCGGCTAATTTTGATTCGACTGTTGCCTTTAGTTGTTGTCCCGGTTCGAGTTTGAGTGCTGCCCCCTGGACGAGATCGTTCAGGACATTCGGCGACGGCTTCGCGGAATTCGCGAGCGTCTGGAGTGCTGCGACGATATTGGCCGGGAGCATGTTCCGCTATGTGTGGATCGGTCTAATATCCCGGCGGTGTTTCAGTGGCTTGCTTCGAGTCGCGAGATGGTAACAATCGCGTTCTTATTGGAGCGAGCCGAGAACTCTTACTTGGCCGGAATGCCTTGGTCAGCTTTCATATGCCTGATGCAAACGCTGTTCTTTGCGGTTGCTCTGGATGATGCTTTGCAGTTGGGCCATCCATGTCTGTGTACGGTTGCGGATGTCGGCATCATCGGCCAGAATTTGTTTGATCAACTGGATCTTGCGTTGGCGGTTGGTCTCGTCCAGCGTCGAGCGTTCGTCCATGGGCCTCATCGCGGCCACTTGGCGGCTGCATTTCTGTTCGAGCTCGACAAGATGATCCCACTCGCCTTCTTGCGCGGCTATGCGCATCTGTCCGGTCAGAACCGAGAGAGTCTCGTAATTGCCGACGGCCTCATGGTAGTTCATGTCAGGTCCTCCCATAGAGGGCCTGAACCTTGGACACTGCCGGAGTGACAGGGGCGGGTGTGGCTTGGGCGATCTGTACTGGTTGCTGGGGGGCTGCCGGAGCAGATGTCATGCTGGTTTGGCGAATGGCATCCCAAGCCTCTTTCAATTCGGTCAACAGGCGGGCCACTTCATCAAGTGCTGCGATATCGTTGTTCAGATTGGCATTTAACAGGCGATTGCCCATGTATTCGTATAGCGAAGCGAGGTTCTTCGCCAGATCGCCGCCGACATCCTTGTCCAGGCTGGCATTCAGGCCGTCGTCGATAATCATGATCGCTTTGGAGATGGCTGCTCCCTTGGCCGGAATATCTTTGCGCAGGATGCCGTTTTTCGCATTGGAGATAGCGAGCAATGCACCCTGATACAGCATCGAGATCAATTTGTGCGGGTCGGCGGCGGTGACGGCGGACTCGACGCCGACTTTCTGGTATGCGCCGATGGCGGTGGTTGCGTTCATGGTTTACCCCCGATTATGCGGATGGCAGATTACTGAGTTGCTGGGTCAGGTAGGCGCTGGTCTGGTTCATGTTGCTCAGCATTTTGTCCAGCGCCACGAATTGTGCGCGGTAGCGTTGTTCGATGGCAGCCAGACGGCGTTCCATTTCGGTGCGACGCGTACCGATGTCCTTGATCGACGAATCGATGCCCTTGGTCCGGCTGGAAATGATCCCCTCGTTGCCCAACGTCGTGTTCGACCAACTGCTCAGGATGGATGCGTAGCCCTGCGAATAAGTCACCGAGCCGCGGTCGCCGAGCGCGCCGCCGTTGACGATGACACTCAAGCCGGAAGGCGAGCCGCTTTGGGCGGTCAGCTTCTGTCCGTCGCCGAGGGCGTTCGAGCCCCCGATGGTGCCGGTTACATCGACGCCAACGGTCTGCGTCGGTGTGGCCAATCCCAGATCGGTTTGCGCGTTTCCGCTGGCGATCGAGACGCTGGAGGTCGAGCCGTATTTGGTAGATGCGATTGTCAATTCGCCGGTCACGGCGGCAGAAACGGCGACCGTTGCGCCCGCTGACGAAAGCGCGCTCACGCCGTTGATCTTCGATTGGAGTTCGGCGGCGAGGGCCTGCGTGCTTGCATAGTTGCCGGCGGAGAGCGTCACCGACGCGCTGATTCCGTTCACAAGCAAGGTCAGTGTGTCGTTTACGCCCGCGACGATAGAGGTGGTCGTGGGAACGGTGCCTACAGATGTTCCTTGAGTGGCATTCTGGGTGACGTTCAGTGCATAGTTGCCGGGCTTGGTGCCGCTGGCGGCGGCGCTGAAAGAAACCAGACTGTCGCTCGCCTTACCGATCGAGGCGAACAGGCTGGCGATATCGCCGAAGTTGTTGTTGATGGCGTCATTGAGCTTGGACTGATTGATCGCCAGTGTGCCGTCCTTCTGGAAGTTCACGCCAATGTCGGAAAGACGGGATACTGTCCCGGATGCGCCGACCACGGGTGTGTTCAGCATGTTGCGCAATTGCGTCTGCAATTGCCGCACGGTGCTGTCGCCGAGCAGAATGCCGCCTTGCCTGGTCGATGCATCGTAGCCGGACATGGTCTTGAGCGTCGAAACGATGTCGTTATAGGCTTTGACGAAACCAGAGATCGAAGCGCTGGCCGTTGCGGTGTCGCGCGACACGGTCAATGTCACCGGGCTGGTGGTCGTCTTGCTCAGGTTGAGTGTCACGCCTTCGATGACATCCGAGATGGTGTTGGAGGATTTTGTCACCGCCAGACCGTTTACCTTGAGGCTGGCATTCTGCGCGACCACAGTCTGCGCCAAGTTTTGCGTGCCGGCCGGGTCGTGCGCCAGCAGGCTGGTGACGCTGGCATCGCCGCCGCCCGCGACGGATATTTTCAGGCTGTTGCTTGCGCCGCTATTGGTCGCGGCCAGCGAGAGCCGGTAGGGAGACGTGCCGCCATCGTTGACGATAGTCGCTGTCACACCCACTTGGGCTGCGTTGATCGCGTCTCGGATGCCCTGCAACGAATTGTTCGTGCCGTCGATTGTGACGCTCTTCGAAGGGTTGCCGTTGCCGGTGAATGTCGAGCCGCTATAAGTACCGCCGGTATTTGTGGCGGAATCGAACGGCGTCAATGTTCCGCCGCTGATGGTGCCGAAGTCGAAAGTGATCGTCGTTGCCGTGCCCGCGCCGATGGCTGCGGTGCTACTGGCTTGACCGGCTGCAACGAGCTTCTGCGCCTGGGTCAGACTGATCACTTCCAGAGAATAAGTGCCCGCCGCCGCTGTACTGGAGGCTGAGGCGGAAAAAACGGTTGAATCCGAAGCGCTGGCCTTCAGTGCCTGAAAAGTGCCGGCGTTGTTCAAACCGGCCAAAGCAGACTGAAAACCAGATAAAGCGCCTTTGATGCTTCCGTATGCGGAAAGCTTCGCCTGATGGCTGGCTTCCTGCGTGTCGAGTTTGCTGAGCGGACGGCGCTCCACCGACATCAATTGTGAAACGATGCCGTTAATGTCCAGATTGGTGGAGCCGATAGCCATGATTTCATGCCTCCTGTTTCAGCAATGAACCCCGTTGGAACTGATCGATTGCCCGTGAGATCGACAACGCCTCTTCCGACGGGAACTGCCGGATGACATCGCCGGTTTCGGTATCGACCAGTTTCACCAATTGCCTCTGGGTGGTATCGTCAACGCTGAACTCCAGATTCCTGTTGGACTGGCGTAACGACTTGTTGATATTGTCCACCACATTCTTCAATTGTTCGGCGGAAGGCTTCTGCTCGGCCACCTGGGTGACCGCTTGCTTGGGCAACTCCACCGATGCGCTGGGTACGGCTTCGACGTTTGAGGGGGTGGCAACAACGACATCAGGCGCGCTATCGCTAGCGAGCCTGGCAGGCTGCGGAGCCTGGGCGATGTTGCTTGTGTTCTGGATGAGCATTTTGCCTCTCCTTTCTCTCGAAACCCCAACCGGTTTCCCGGTTGGGCTATCTTACCTCATTACGCTTAACGCAGCAGCGACAGCACGTTGTTAGGCAACTGGTTGGCTTGAGCCAACATCGCGGTACCGGCCTGTTGCAGAATCTGCGCACGGGTCAGCGATGCAGTCTCGGCGGCGAAGTCCGCGTCCATGATGCGGCTACGGGCGGCGCTCAGGTTCTCCGATGTCACTTGCAAGCTGGAGACCGTCGATGCGAAGCGCGATTGCAGCGCACCGAACTTCGCCCGCTCGCCGTTGACCAGCGACAGCGCGGCATCCACCGTCTTGATCGCATCGGTCGACTTCAGGAAGGTGCTGACGTCGATCGCGGAAACTTTGTTCAAGGTGGAGCCTACGGTTGCAAGGCCGACTGCGGCGAGCGCGTTGGTGCCGGCAGCAGCTTGCACCGCGGAGAACGACTTTTCCGAATCCAAGGTGACTTGGCCTGTTACGAATACACCGTCGGCCGTGGCGTCGGCAGCGAGGACGATGGCATTGCCCAGAGCTGTGCTTTGGTCGGCCTTAAGCCCCGTTACCGTTACCGTTCCGGCATTCGCGGTGGTGGTATCCTGTAATTTCACGTTTCCGCCGGTCGAGCTGGTCAGGATAATGCCGCTGTTGTCGGCCATCAGGGAAGCAACCAGCCCGGTCTTCGCCGACTTGTCGTTAAAGGCGGTGACCGCGGCGGACAAGCCGTCGGCAGAAGTCGTCGCCGTAATAGAGAAGGTGACGGTTTCGGCGGTCGTGTTGTCACCGAATACCTTCAGGTTGTATGCGCCTGCGGTGCCAAAAGCCAGCTTTACGTCGGTTTTCGCGGTGGCGGTTACGCCGGTGCTACCGGTGATGTTGTTGACCTTGGCGGCGATGGAGCCTGCGCTGTCAGTGGTTACCACCGCGACAGCCGCAGTGCCGATGTAACCGTTGACATCGAAACTGCCGGCGGTCAATGCCGTTGCTTCCGCGCCTGCCGCGGCAAGTGTGCCTGAACCCAAGCCCGCACCGGCTGCGCCAACCTGGTTGTTGCCGTAACTCGCGGTGCGCAAGTTGGACGCACCGGCGGTGATGGTCTGGTTGGCGTTCGCGCCGACCTGAAACTGGGCGGTGCCGAAGGAACCGTCGAACAGCTTGCGACCGTTGAACTCGGTGGTCTGGGCGATGCGATCCAGTTCGGAGACTAGCTGGCCGACTTCGTTTTGCAGCGCCTGACGGTCGCTGGCGCTGTTGCTGGCGTTGGCGGACTGGACCGCCAGTTCGCGGACACGCTGCAGCATGTCGCCCGCAGCCTGCAACGCGCCTTCGCCGGTTTGCGACATCGACACGCCGTCGTTGGCGTTGCGGCGGGCCTGATCCAAGCCGCGAATCTGCGAGGTCATCCGCTGGGAAATCGCCAAGCCGGCGGCATCGTCGCTGGCACCGTTGATGCGCAGGCCGGAAGACAGGCGCTGCAGCGCGGTCTGCATCGCATTCTGCGAACCGTTCAGGTTGCGCTGTGCGTTCAGGGATGCGATGTTGGTATTGATAAATGCGGGCATTTTAACTCTCCTTGGTTTCGGTTTTACCCGGCCGGTTAGCCGTTTTACGTCGGTTTGATGCCTTGGTGAGACTGGCTTATTAACCTTCGTTGATCCTGATATCGGTGCATATCCGGAAAACTTTAGGGTATCTCTATAAATTCAAATTCCGTCATTCCGGCGAAGGCCGGAACCCCAGCGGTTTTAATTAACATGTTTTTATGTCAGTGCGTTGCACTGTATGTTCTATTAAACGTGTCGTGGGAGCACCGGGAGGTGCGAACTTCTTTTCGCGGCTGAAGCCGCGAAGGTGGCGAGGAGGTCATAACGTTTTCATCGCGACTGAAGTCGCTCCTTCAGGGCGTTTCATCATTCGGGGTGCATTAATCACCATGATCGTTAACTGGACACCGGCCTGACCGCAGGTCAGTTTATCCTGAGCCCGTCGAAGGGCCGGTGTGACGGATTTATAGAGACGTCCTTAATCATAGATGCCCCTTTAGAAGATTTTTGTCTGGACGCTCTTAGCGGGGGGGGGGGGCCGCGATTACTCTGTTCTTGCCGGAATGTTTGGCTTGATACATGGCCTTGTCGGCGCGCCCGATGACCTCGTCTTGGGGCTCCTGCTGGTCGCGTTGAGCTACGCCGGCGCTGAAAGTGATCAGGATGCGTTCGTTCTCGTGCAGGAAAAAGCGCCTTGTCAGTTCGCGCTGCAGGCGTTCGATCGTTGCGGCACCTTCCTCCAGCGGGGTGTCTGGTAGCAGGATGACGAATTCTTCGCCGCCGTAACGGGCGACCGAGTCGCTCGGGCGCAGCGCTTCCTTGATGACGCTGCTCAGGTGGATCAGGGCCTGATCGCCAGTCTGGTGTCCCTGAGTGTCGTTCAGGCGCTTGAAGTTGTCGATATCCAGTAGCGCAACGCACAGCGGGCTCTCGGTTCGGTCGGCATGAGCCGCGTCATGCTCGAAGGCCGCATCGAGCCCGCGGCGGTTGAGCGCACCGGTAAGCTGATCCTCGCGCACCATCTCGCTGACCTGGCTCAGTTCCTGTTCCAGTTGGCGGATGCGGGTTTCGGATTCCTGAACCTGCTTGCGGGTTTGCACCAATTCTTCATGCGATCTCAGCGCGCTGGTCTGAATCGTCCGGGTGTCCTGCATGATGTCTTCCAAAAGATGGCTGAGGTCGGCCAAATTCTTGGATTTGCTGATTTTTTTGCTGTATCCCTCGATCTTCTGGTGGTAAGCGCCGGTGCTTGTCGTGATCTCGCCGAGGCGGTCCACGAAAGTGGTCATCAGATTCTTCAGCGTGGTCTTGGCTTCGATCAGGTTCTGTTTGAGCAAACCCTGCTTGATGATCGCGTCGCGCAGGCCGCGTTCGGCATCGGCGATGCTGCGCCGGTCGATCGGATTCGCGATGATGTCCTGCAGGATGGAGACTTGGCCATGCAGCCATTCATCGTCCTCGACCATTTCGCCGATATTTTCCACCAGCAGCCGCAACAGGCGTATCAGTCCGTCGTGGATCTTGGTCTTGTCGCCCGAATGCAACTCGGCTTTGATCCAGAACTGGCGCAATTGTTTGTTCAGAGTGGCGAGTTGTTCGGGCGAGCGGATGGCGCGCACTTGCTGCACCAGCGTATGAGCGTCGCCGGACAGTTCCGGCAGGGTGCTGAGCAGGCTCTCCAGCGCCTGCGCCAGCAACTCGCCGAGTTGTTGCGCCATTTCGCCGCTTGTGGCGCCGGACGGCATGACGCCGGTCTGGGGCGGGGGCGCCGGGGAAGCAGGGGGCGGCGAGGGCTGGCTGGCAGGCTCAACTTCGGCCGTGGCGGGCGGGGTGACCGGCGATTCCGCCCAAGAGCGCATTAGTCCGCTGATCTTCTCGAACAGGGCGTCCGGGTCGGAGGCGAACCGTTTCAACACGGTCTCCAGTCCTTCCTTTTTGCGCACGATGGTCAGTCCTTTGTGCGGCGTTTCCAGTTGGCGCAACAGGTCGCGGATCAGCACGGCCCAGGGACGGTGTGCTTCGTCGTTTGCCCCCGCGCCGGCCGGGCCAGCATCCTCAGGGGCACCGCTGATCTCGGCATAGATCCTGGCGTAATTGCCCGGAGTCGGCGGCGTCTTGCGCGAAGCCAGTTTGATCAGCGTTTCGCGGGCGATGTCGGAAGGGTTGGCGGCAGGTTTGCTCATGATTCGGTCTCGGCGGGTACGTGACGGAACGGGGTGGGGTGGCAGTTCATTTTTTTGCTTCCACCAGATCGTGTGCGATGGCGTAGTGTACGGCCTCGGCATTATTGTTGAAACCCATCTTTTCCAGCATGCGGGCGCGGTAGACGCTCACGGTCTTGGGGCTGACCACCATGATTTCGGCAATCTCGGTCAGCGACTTGCCGGAGGCCATCAGGCACAGCGTCTGGTATTCGCGGTTGGACAGGCTCTGGTGCAACTGTTCCTGCGATTCACCAATCAGGTTGCTCAGCAACTGCTCGGCCAGCGCCGGGCTGATGTACTTCTTGCCGCCGACGACCTGATGGATCGCGCCGACCAGCTTCTCTGGCGCACTCTGCTTGTTGATATAGCCCATCGCGCCGGCCTTCAGCGCGCGCAGGCCGTACTGGTCTTCCGGATACATGCTCAGCACGATGATTTTGATATCCGGCTGTTCGGATTTGAGCTGTTTGAGCACGTCGATGCCGTGCTTGTCGGATAGCGAGATGTCCAGCAGCACCAGATCGAATTTGTGTTCGCGCGCCATGTTGATGGCCTGCATGCCGGTTTCCGCCTCACCTTTGATGTGGAACTCCGGGTTCTCTTCGAGCAGCATGATCAGGCCTTTGCGGATCAGCGCGTGATCGTCCACCACCAGAATGTCGATCATATCGATGTCCCCCCGAAAAGCGCCTGTTGCGGGGTTTCTTCCGGCAATGGCACGAACACCGCGATCTGTGTACCCAGTCCCAGCGTGCTGGCGATCTTGACCGTGCCACCCAGATGCGCGACGCGCTCGTGGATGCCGCGCAGCCCGAAAGAGTGCGGCTTGTCGCGCGTGGCCTCGCTGAAACCCACGCCGTCGTCCGAGACGATCAGTTCGAGGTGATCCGCTCCCTTGACGATCTCGATCTGCACATGCGAGGCATGGGCGTGCTTCAGGATGTTGTTCAGCGTCTCTTGGCACACCCTGAACAGCGTGATCGAGTAAGTCTCCGGCAGGTCTATGCTTTCCTGCGACTTGATGATGGTGCAGGGGATGCCGCTGCGCTTGCTGAATTCCTGCGCCTCGATCTCGATCGCGGCGATGATGCCGAAGCAGTCGAGGAAGCCGGGGCGCAGGCGATGGGCCAGATGGCTGGCCGAAGTGATTGCCCGGTTGACCAGTTCTTCTATGGTTCGGGCCTTCTCGGTTAACGTGGGGCTGTCCTTGGGCAGGCGCTGGATCAGCCACAGCAGATCCATGCGCATCGCGGTCAACAGGCTGCCGATTTCGTCGTGGACTTCACGCGCGATGCGCAGGCGCTCCTGCTCCTTTGCATCTTGTATATGCGAGGAGAGTTCCAGCAGTTGATGTTGCACTCGCTTGATCTCGAGTTCGCCCAGCTTGCTCTGGGTAGTGTTGAGCACGATGCCTTCCCAGCGGGGAGCACCCTCTCCGCTGTCTTGCGGCGTCGCCCCAAGACTGACCCATTTCGTCTCGCCGTCCGGCAGCGTGATGCGTCCTTCCCAGTTCCAGAAGCTACGGGTCTGGGCGGATATCTTCATGCTTTCCAGCAGCGCGGGGAGATCTTCCGGGTGGATCAGTTCGAGGAATCGCGATGCGTCGGCTTGGAGTTCGGCAGCCGCGATGCCGAGCAGCGGCTGGCAGCCTTCGCTGACGTAAGGGAAGCGGAAGCGCCCGTCCTCCTGCTGTTCGATCTGGCAGGCCATGCCGGGCAGGCTTGCGATGAAGCCTTGCAGCTTGTCCGGAGACGGGCTGGCCGGCTGCTGGGTGGTAGGGTTTTTCTGCATTGAACGGGTCGGGATGCCTATATTATTCTCTGGTTTCGGATGGTGGCGGTGGTTGCTGTCAAAGCGTATCGCCAGACTTCCGATGGAAAAGGTTACTACACCCACACCATTGCCAGCAATATTATTGATTTGCTCGAAAAATCTTTACACGGCACGAGTATCGGTTGAATATAAAGACCTCGTGCACGAAGTGTGGGTGGTATTGTATTTGTTGTTAAACCAACAAAAGGAGAATGTCATGACAAACATCAAAGTGGAAACACGGTATGGCGAATTGAATGTGGATCCTTTGCAAGTGATTACCTTGCCGAGAGGGCTGCCGGGATTCGAACAGAATACGAAGTGGAAGTTGTTCCATGAAGTTGACGAACGAGGCGATATCGCCTCGCGAGTGGTTCTTTATCTCCAGTCCATCGATGATGGCGGAATATCGATACCACTGACCGATCCGACTCTGTTCGGCTTCAATTACGACCTCGTGCTGTCGGACAGCGAGGCCGCCGAACTTGGTATCGAAGACCCGGGCGATGTGCTGGTGCTGACGACCTTGTCGCTGAAGAATCCGGAAGCGGGCGGTGCGCGTCGTCTGTCGTCCACTGATATGTATGCGAATCTCTCATCTCCTATTCTGATCAACACCAAGTCGCGCATCGGGATGCAGAAGACGCTGGTCGGGCATGAGTCCAAGGTGGGCTTCAAGCCGATAACATTGCCATTCTGACGCCGTTGTGATGCGCTCGATTTGTCCGTTCCGCAGGAGAATGTTTGATTTCGTCTGAGGAATTGTTGCGTCATGCGGCCACCTTTCATCAGGCCGGACAGTATGTCGAGGCGGAGGAGTTGTACCTGAGCATACTGGGGGCGGAGCCGCGGCATCCGGATGCGAATCACAATCTGGGATTGCTTGCGTTGCAGTTGGGACAGCCCGAACGGGCTTTGCCGTTCCTGCAGACGGCTTGGGAGGCAGATCCGTCGGTCGGCCAGTACTGGCTGACACTGGCGGAGTGCCTGCTGGCGCTGGGGCATTTCGAGGATGCGCAACGCCTCGTCGATGAGGCGGCGAAGCGCGGCATGAAGACATCGCAAGTGCAGCAGTTGCGCCTGCTCGCCAAGCGGGGCCGGCAGAAGACTGCGCCGCCCGCTGCCTTGTCCGAGCAGGCGTTGGCGTTGTTTCGGGCGGGCCGCAATGCCGAATTGGAATCGCATGTGTTGCCTTTGCTCGATCAGTATCCGGGCTGGGTGCTGGGCTGGAGTGCGCTGGGTG
Organism: Gallionellales bacterium GWA2_60_142; assembly: GCA_001801085.1. GTDB lineage: Bacteria > Pseudomonadota > Gammaproteobacteria > Burkholderiales > Gallionellaceae > Gallionella. The sequence continues at coordinate 77,263 of MGWR01000041.1, forward strand.
CGGCGCTGCAGTTGCAGGACAAGGATGCCGAATCCGTCCTGCGCCGTGCCGCGTGGCTCGCGCCCGCCGATGCCGATGTGCAGAACAATCTGGGCGTGTTCCTGCGCAAGCGGGGGCGACTCGATGAAGCTGTGGAAAGCTTGCAGGCTGCGATCCGGCTTAAACCGAAACTTGCGGAAGCGCATTTTAATCTTGGCGCAGCCTTGGCTGACCTGAGAAAGTTCGACGAGGCGTTGCAGAGCCTGCGGCGAGCCGTGGAACTCAGGCCCGGGCACGCCGAAGCCTGGCACTGCATGGGGGCGTTGTATAGCAGAATGCATCGCTTTGACGATGCCATCGCGAGCTTTCGGATGGCGTTGGAGAGTAAGCCGGACTGGATAGAGGTCCGCGGCGACATGGGCAGTGCGCTGTGTGGACAGGGGCGCATATCCGAGGCCAGGGATTGTTACCGCCGGGTGATGGAGGCCAATCCTGCGTTGGCCAGTACATTCAGCAGTTTCCTGTTCTTCCTGAGTCACGATGAGTCGAGCGGAGCGGAGGAAATATTCCGTGAGCACTGCAAATATGGAGATCGCTTCGAGACCCCGTTGCGCGGGGAGTGGGGTGACTACCTCAACACTCCAGACTTGGAGCGGCCCTTGCATGTGGGTTTCGTCTCTGCGGACTTCTATCATCATGCGGTTGCGAACTTCATCGAGCCGATCGTTCGGCACATGTCGAGCAATCCGGGATTCGTATTGCACGCCTACTCCAACAGGGCGATGGAGGATGAAACGACCCTGCGTCTGAAGGGCTATTTCGCCCACTGGGACATGGTGGTTGGCCTGTCGGACGAAGCGCTGGCGCGCAAGATTCGCGCGGACGGGATCGACATATTGCTCGATCTTTCCGGCCACACGGGCTACAACCGGCTGCTGACGTTTGCGCGCAAACCTGCGCCGGTACAGGCGAGCTGGATTGGTTATGCCGGGACCACAGGCCTGCGCGCGATGGACTATTACATTACCGACCGCTTCTTCTTGCCCGGCGGAACGTTCGACCATTACTTTACCGAGAAGATCGCGCGGCTGTCTGCCAGCATTCATTTTCTTCCCTCCGAGTACGCGCCGCCGGTGAATGATTTACCCGCGCAGGGAAACGGTTATATCACGTTCGGCAGCTTTAACCGCCTGAGCAAGATCAGCCACACTGTCGTGGCGCTATGGTCGCACCTGCTGCGCGAGTTGCCGGATTCCCGGATGCTGCTGGGGGGGATGCCGGTGGATGGCGGGTATGAGCAGCTGATCGAGTGGTTCACCCAAGAAGGGATAGCGAGTAATCGGCTGGAATTCCACCCAAGATCCGGGATGAGTGCCTATCTTGGACTGCACCAGCGGGTGGATATTTGTCTGGATACTTTCCCGTATAACGGCGGGACGACAACTTTCCATGCGCTGTGGATGGGAGTGCCGACGCTGACTCTGGTTGGCGAGACGCCTGCAGCGCGTTCGGGAGCGTCGATTCTCGGTCAGGCCGGTCTGGATGAGTTCGTTGTCCGGGATGCGGCGGATTTCGTGGAGAGAGGGAAATACTGGGCGGGTCATCTCTCCGAGTTGTCGGAGTTGCGCGCCGGACTGAGGGAGCGGTTTGCGCAGTCGGCTGCCGGTCAGCCCGGGGTGGTCGCTGAAAACATCGAGAGGGCGTTGCGCGCCATGTGGCGACGCTGGTGTGCCGGCTTGCCTCCGGAATCGTTTCGGGTGGATTCGCGAGACAGTATAGATGTCGTGGTGGAGAGTGTCTGATGGATGATCCGCAAAAAACGATTTATGTGACTCAGCCTCTGTTGCCGGCACTGGATGAATTCGTTCCTTATCTGGAACAGATCTGGGCGAATAAGTGGTTGACTAACGACGGTCCGTTTCATCGACAGTTGGAGCAGGCCTTAAACGAATACCTTGGGGTGAAGCATCTGGCCTTGTTTGCCAACGGCACCTTGGCGCTGATCACTGCGTTGCAGGCATTGCGCATCACGGGCGAGGTCATCACCACACCTTACTCGTTCGTGGCCACGGCGCATTCCCTGCTGTGGAACGGCATCAAGCCGGTGTTCGTCGACATTGACCCGGTCACGCTGAATCTCGATCCGGAAAAGATCGCTGCGGCGATTACACCGCAGACCACGGCTATCATGCCAGTGCATTGCTATGGGCATCCTTGCGACGTGGAGCGTATCCAGCAGATCGCCGACAATTACGGACTGAAGGTGATCTATGATGCCGCCCATGCGTTTGCCGTGCAGCGGCATGACGGCAGCGTGCTGAACCATGGCGACCTGTCGGTGTTGAGTTTCCATGCCACCAAGGTGTTCAACACCTTCGAGGGCGGCGCGATCATCTGTCACGATGCGAAGACCAAGCAGCACATCGATTATCTGAAGAACTTCGGTTTCGAGGACGAAAAGACCGTGGTCGCGCCGGGGATAAACGGCAAGATGAGCGAGATCAATTCCGCCTTCGGCCTGCTTCAGTTGAAAGGCATAGATGCGGCCCTGCTGCAGCGCAGGTCTATCGATGCACGCTATCGCACCGAGTTGGCCGCGGTTGACGGCATCGTCTGTCTGCCGGACAAGGGCGAGCGCATCTCCAACTACAGTTATTTCCCGATTCTGGTGCAGCCGGATTATCCGATGAGCCGGGATGCGCTGTACCAGAAGCTGCATGACAACGGCATCCATGCCCGGCGCTATTTTTATCCGCTGATCAGCGACTTTCCGATGTATCGCAGCATGCCCTCGGCGGCGCCCGAGAACCTGCCCGTGGCCAGGCGGGTGGCGGAACAGGTCATCTGTTTGCCGATCTATCCGGGACTCTCCGATGAGGAGGTCGATTTTATCCTCGGGCTGCTGAAGCATTAGGGGCAGAATGAAAAGGCTTGCGATCATGCAACCCTATTTCCTGCCTTATATTGGATATTTCCAGTTGCTGGCGGCGGTGGACAAGTTCGTCGTGCTGGACGATGTGAATCTGATCCGGCGCGGATGGGTCAACAGAAACCGGTTGTTGCTCGACGGCGCCGCCCATACATTCACGGTCCCGCTGCGGGGCGCGAGCCAGAACCGGTTGATCTGCGAGATGGAACTGGACGACGGGCAGGACTGGCGGGAAAAACTGCTGCGGACTTTCCATCATGCCTATGGAAAGGCGCCCTGCTATTCGCGGGTCTGGCCGTTGCTTGAGCGGGCGGTCGGCTATCCATCGATGCGTCTGAACGAGTACCTACTGTACAGCATACGCGAAATCGCGAGCCATCTGTCGCTGTCGACCGAGATCGTGGGCAGTTCGAGCATCTACGGCAATGCCGGGTTGAAAGGACAGGAGAGGATCTTGGACATCTGCAGGCAGGAAGGGGCCGATGTCTATATCAATCCGATCGGCGGCGTCGATCTGTATGATCGCGACAGTTTCAAGGCGCGGGGAATGGAGCTTCGTTTCCTGCGTTCGCGCCCGATTGCGTATGCGCAGGGCAAAGGCGAGCATGTCCCCTGGCTGTCGATAATCGACGTGCTGATGTTTAACGAGCCGGACGTCGTCCGGCGATATCTGGGCGAGGCCGATCTGGTCTAGATGATGACGCACATGCGATGGGAAATGCGGTGTTGTCGTGCGGGGATTAACCTGGTGTGAAAGAGTGGATCAAATGCAACTGGATAAAAGTGTGAAGCAATGTCGGCCGGAGCGCGCGACGCTGGTATTCCCCGCCACTCATCCCGACGGACTGAAATACCTTGAGGCCGCGCGTGAGCGCGACGAGAACGTGGTCGCGGCGACTTCCGAGAGCGGGGCGGTGCTGCCGGGAGGAAGCGGCGAGTTGATCGTGCTGCCCTATGTTCACGAGGCGGCGTTTCCGGAGCGTTTTATCGGTCTGATCCGGGAGCACAACATTACCCGTGTTTATGTGCCTGTCGCCGCGGTGTATTCCTGGTTGAACCGTTTCATCGCAGAACAAAATCTTGCAGTACGCCTCGCTGGCGAATCGCCGATCAAGCGCGAAATGGGGCGCTTCAACCAGCTGATCGGCAAGGTGAGCAGCTACCGTCGATTTATCGACGAATGCGCGGGCGGATCGAGCGACCTGGGCGATCTCGAGATCGCGTCGGTATTGCGGATGGCGGATCATATCTACGGCGAATCCAACGAGCACAAGATCGCGGCGATGATGGCGATCTTCTCCAGTGTTCCCAAGGGCGATGTCATTGAAATCGGTGCGCTGGTGGGCAAGTCCGCTGCGGTGCTTGCTTTCCTGGCGAGGCGGTATGACGTTGGCAACGTTCTCGCGGTCGACCCTTGGCAATCAAGCTCGGCTACGCAATACGATTCTCCGCCCGCTATACAGGTGGATGCAGTCGGTGAGTGGGACTATGAAATATTGCCGCAGGATTTTATAGTCAACATGCTGCCGGTGGGCTTGGGATGTTTTAATTATCTGCGTCAGGATTCAAAGCAGGGATTCGAGAGCTTCCGGAGAGATCGTGCGGTTGCGAGCAAGGTATTCGGGAAGGTCGATTATCAGGGCAAGATTGCGATAATCCACATCGACGGCAATCACGACTATGCCAATGTGAAGCAGGATTGCGAATTATGGTTGCCGTTGATGGTGCCGAACGGGTGGTTGATTCTGGATGATTATCAGTGGGCTCACGGTGATGGAGTGCTGCGAGTCGGAGATGGCTTGCTGGAGCAATGTGCCCAGGATATTGAGCGTGCATTTGTCTGCGGAAAAGCGTTGTTTGTTAAGTTTGGGGCGAAAGGCGTCTCGGGGCCGTCGAGCTTCACTCTCGAATAAGGCGTCAAAGGTGCACTGATGCCATACCCAACGCACAGGCGGGCAACTATAATTTTGTTTTTATAACTACACTGAAGAGGGATAGGCAATGACTGATTTAAGGGAGCGTACGTATGTCGATGGTGTTTTTGAATCCATGAAGTTCGCGGATAAACGCGAGGGGTACTACCGTGGCCTGGAAGAAATGAAAGGTATGGGATACCCGACCGAGGACTTCATCCATCATTATCCATGCTTCGTCGGACATCTGACACTTGCCCGTTTCCTTTCTCTGAATGAGTGCTATCAGAAAACTCTGGGCATTTCCGGCCACATCGCGGATGTGGGGGTCTACAAGGGAGCTAGCCTTCTTTATTTTTCGAAGCTTGTGCAAATCTATGAATCGACCACGCTTACGCAAGTTCATGGTTTTGACTGGTTCAAGGGAAATGCGCCTTCAGTTGATGAGCCCAGTGTCTTGCCCGGCAGCAGCGCAGAGTCTTACGAGCGGGTTTCTAAGCTGATTGAAGCGCAATCTTTGCAGCATATTACCCGCCTGCACAAAGTCGACCTGACTCGGGAGTTGGGGGCGTTTTTTGAGAAGCATGCGCACCTTCAATTCAAGCTGGCTTTCCTGGATACGGGCACCTACGATGTCGTTAAAGCCTCGTTGCCGTACTTCTGGGAGCGCCTGACCAAAGGGGGAATTATGGTTCTCGATCAGTACAACACCGAAATTGCTCCGGGTGAGACAAAGGCAGTGCGCGAGTTCTTCGAAGACAAGGGATGCGTCATCCGTACGTTCCCGACTGGCTGGATGCCCACGGCCTATATCGTTAAGTAGTGCTTTGTGCCCATCCTCGTTCCGGATCGGAGCGGGGTATGAGGGGCAAGCGAGGGCTTCGTGCTGACTTCCGGTTCATGTTCTCTTGCGTTGCTGCGAGAAACGCCGCCTGTCTATCCGGCTGATCGTGAGTTTGAATAATGCGGTTCTTTTCAGTTGATGTGATGGGCGCTGTTAAAAATGGCAGCTTGACGTCGGCGTATAAATTATTTGAATAAGGGAGAGAATTTATGCATCAGAACTATGTGAAGGAAATTCAGGATAAGGGCTTTGTCAGACTCGACGGGCTTTTTGACGTGGGCACGGTGCAGGAGTTGAAGTCGAAGATGTTGCAATATGACATCGTGCGCAGTGAGATCAATAACTTTATTTACAATCTGCAAAATAAAGACATCAATTACTACACGCTGATTATGAGGCATCCCCTGCTGAAAAGCATACTGCTGGCGTGCCTTAATGATGAATGGTACAAAAAAATCCCCCTGGACAAGGCAAACTTCATCTTGCACGGACTTGTCGGTCGAACGGGCGGGGAAAAGGGATTGCATCTTCATACCGACTCCTACATTCCGCATGCGGGCCCGCACATCTGGAATATGGTCGTTACCATCGCATTGGACAACAGTACTGTGGACAACGGGTGTACCAGGTTTGTCCCCGGCTCACACCGCTTCGGCTGCTACTGTACGCAAGACTGGCTGAAATACGCGGTTCCAATGGAATGCAAGCCGGGGGATGTCATTGTTTGGGATACTCGTCTTTGGCACGCGGCAGGTGCTGCAGGTTCTGAAACCCGTTGGGTCATCCATGGTACTTTTTCTCGCTGGTGGTTGAAATCCGTATGGGATATCCCCAGGGCGCTTCCCCGAGAATTTCTGAGTGGTTTGTCGGACGAGGAAAAAAGCGTTCTCGGCTTTTGCACCATGTCGCCACTGAATGAGAAAGAAGGCATCCTGTTGCAGGGCGGGTACGAAAGGCTGGCCGGACTCTGATTCGGGCGAGGGGGCTGATTTTGGCATCCGCACTAGGCTGGTTTTTCCGGTGCGCTCAAGATCCTCGTTGAGCGCGACAAACGATCAGGCTGTGCCGTCGTCGAGCACGGAGTAACCAAATCCCTCGCTGCCAAAGCTATTGCCGCAATAGAGCATCAGGATGCGGTTGTCTATTTTGAGCAGGTGGGGATAGGCGACCATGCCGGAATCCCAACCCTCTTGCGAGGGCTCCAGTCCGGCTTTCGAGTCGTCCCTTGTCCAAGTGAGCAGGTCCGGAGATGAGGCGTAACCTATCTTGTAGCCTCGATCCTTGTGTTCCCTGAACTGGGTTCCGTGCCGGTAAGAGAAGAACATGTGGTACAGCCCGTCCAGTTTGATGATGCTGGCGCTCGTTTGGCACTCATCCGGAACTATGGCCGGAATAATCGGCTTCGATTGCCGCTCCCAATTGATGCCATCCTTCGATCTTGCGCACATGAGAAGGTATTGGGAATCCTGTTTGCTGTCTTCGCTTATCCACTTTATGCCGGACAGGTAAAACATGAACCAGTTGTTCTCGGTAAGCTTGTATACGATCGGACATGCTTGGAGATAGGGTTCGTGGAGAGACGGTCCCAGCAAAGGGCCGGGGCCGGCCTTCTTGAAGTTGGCGCCGTCGTCGCTGACGGCGAGTCCGATAGCCCAGGCATAGGGAACGGACACCCCCCTGGACCATCCGCAGTAATAAAGATGGAACTTGCCGTTGTGTCTGATGACGCTTCCCGCCATCGACCCGTACTCGTCGAACTCACCCCTGCCGCCCAGGGGGATAATCGGATCTTCCGATATCTCCAGGATTTCAGGGAATCTTTCTTTGGAAAAGTCCACATAGCCGCTGTGACTGATGTACTGTCCTGCGGCATCGATCTTTTCGCGGGTGGAAAAATACACCCTGATGCGGTCTTCCAGTTCGAGCGAGTAGGGGACTTGGGCGTGACTGTGCATCCAATATCGGGTCTTATCCGGCAAAAAGATGAGGCCCTGCTTCCGCCATTTAAACATCGTCGGCTCCCAGTTCTTCGGATGCAGCCTTGTTGATGGCGCGTTCAAGCCAGCGATGCATGCTTAATCCGCTTTTTTGGCGGGCGTCCTGCGCCAACTTTTTGGTGTTTGGGGTTACGCCTTCGATATTCCCGTAGTATCTCGTGCGATGGGTGCCTCCTCTGGGGCCGGGTATCTCGAAGTCGAGGTTCGCATAAGGCTCTCCTTCGCCCACATCGAAGCTGATCACATAAAACACCCCGCCTATGATCCATTCCACTTTTACATTCCTGGCTTCGATTGGCAGGTGTTGCAGGGGAAGATCGTAACGGTAGTGTGGATTCGAGTTCATCAACACCTTACCGAACTCGGTTTCGCGAAGCCAGGCAGGCATGTTCTCGTCGCCCACGACGATCCTGCCGCCCGGCTTGGTCACCCTGACCATTTCTGCAAATGCGCGCTTTATATCTCCGAAGGTATTGAGCCCGCCGAAATGGAACACGCTGTCGAACGAGCGGCTCTTGAATGGAAGATAGGAGCCGTTGGCGAGGGAGAAGTTTATTTCTGGCTTGAATTTCTTTTCCGAGAATTTGTCGATGGCGATCGATAGAATATCCGGCGATATGTCCTGTAAATACAGACGTCCTTCGCTATTGAGTCTTGCGGCTATCCTTTCGGAATCCCGGCCGGTTCCGCATCCGACTTCCAAGATGCTTTGGGCGGGTGTGATCTCCAGCAAGTCGATCATGTGATTTCTCTCGGCATCTTCGTCGACACCGAAAGTTTCAAAAGTCAGCGGGAGATAATCGTCGTAGACTTGGGCATTATCCTTGTACCAATTCAAAGATTGCTGGTCTGATGGCGACGCGGTGCGGGGATAGCAAAAGTCGGGCAGATGATTTTTCACTGGATACCGTTCAACATCCGAGACGTAATAACCGTCCTCGGGAAGCCCGGCGGCATCCCGGGTTCCTTCAAAAGTCATATCCTTCAGTGTGTGCGGGCATGCGTATAAGTTCGTCATATTTTCAGGTGCTCAAAATTACAATTGATGGCCGATTTCGGTTCGCCGAGATATTGCGATTTTAACTACCGGGCGGCGGCGTGAATGTTCTCAAGCGTGGTATCCAGCGACGGGTATTCTTCGCGAAGCGCGGAAAATAATTGCAAGTCGATATATTTCCCGCGAATAAACATGGCCTTTCTCATTGCACCTTCATAAGTGAAGCCCAGCGAGCGTGCGTATGCCAGGTGTTTGTCGTCTGAAATATCCACCAGTGTGTTGAATTGGATTCTGGGGATCGGATATGTGTAGAAAAGGTAGGCAGTGAATATCTTGACTACCTCGGCAATGAGGCCGCGTCCTCTTTTGGTCTGATCGAATATGTTAAATCCGATCTCGAGTCCCTCGGCATAAGGGAGGGACCGAAAATACCAGATCACGCCGACTAGCTCGGAATCTTCTTTGGCGATGATTTTAAGCATGCCATATGTCTCATCCCACAGGCCGGTTTCGTCAAAACGCTTCTCCCAGTACTGCCTGGTACGTATCTTGGTGGTGAAATATTTCGATACGCCTTCGTACTGGCTGGCTTTGCTGTGGATTTCAGCAATGTCATCTTTGGCGAGCTGTCTAAGTAGTACATTTTTCCCGTCAATATTCATAATCGCCGCCTATAAGGTAATGAGTTCTTTTTCGATAGGATAGTAAATATGCGACAAGCCGGATGCGGCCTGTAGCCTTTTGCCAAGATGTTGCCTGTAATAAGGGTTGACCAGAAACACCAGCAAGGCATTCTGCAAGATGCCCGATTCTTGAGCTTTATCGAATCCCATGACGCGTCCGTCCGTACTTGTGGTGAAGTCATCGATGAAGTATTCGATACAGTCAAAGTTCTGTGTGTATGCGTTGAATACTTTGCTCAATTCCCCATATCCGAACGCCACTATCCTTTTATGCCCCTTGAATTTCGATATGACTTCGTCGAAGGAGCGGAAAATGTCGATCATCAGGTGCGGATTCTCGTTGTCGAGATAGTCCGGCTTTCTGCCTGTGGCTTGCGACTGACCTGTGTTCTTCTTCAGGAGCACGGCATTGGCAACTTGATAGCTTTTGTATCCGATCTCTTGTTTCAGAACGGTGAGGCCAGCTTCTTCCGCCAAATATTTTAAATGGCCGAGCCGCATGTGGAACAAGTGGTCTACGAAGCAGACATCGTAATTAAATTGCTCCTGGGTCGGATAGATCAGGAGTGCAACGCCTTCTGTATTCAGCAGGTTGGCTGTTTTTATCAAGAATAATTTGGGATCAGGCAGATGTTCGAATACATTGACTGCCAGTACGACATCGAATGTCTCCTTGGAATCGTAGGATTCAATTCCTGTGTTTTCCAAGTGGCAATTTGGACAGTTCTTGCTCGCCAATTCAAACAAATAACGGCTCGGCTCCAACCCGACTTTTCTCTTACCTTTGAGTCTGTTTAATAGTCGGCCATCTCCGCAACCTATTTCTAAAACAGATCGCATCGGGCCAAGGTGGGGGCCGGCTATGGTGTTTATCCACTCCTCGATCAGGCTGCTGAAAGCAACTGTCTGATCGCCGTTCAGAACCGATGTAATCACATCGGACTCGGCTTTCCTGTAGCTTTCCTGATAGAAGGATTCAAGAAAATCCGTATTGGCTGATCGTACTAAGCCGCACACTTCACATTGTATTTTTTCTAACGGGAAGGACGATGTTCTAAGGTCGGTCGTCAGGCCTGTTCGATGGCTGATTGCAGGCGAGTGGGCGAGGCTTCCACAAACCGGGCATGCGGCAAGTTGGTTAAGCATGGTTCGGCAATGGTGTCATGGCGCTGAGTTGAGCGGTGCGTCCCATTTTTTTGGCCTTTGGAAAAGTGACGATGGTTACAGGTCCGAGAATCGGGAAATCCGTAAGAATTGCCGGCTGGTCAGTCGTTGTGGCTTTGTACTTTCAACTACAAAGACTTGTTCATCCTCTGCGGATTTCGTTACCAGGGAGTTTGCGCCGAAGAAGCATTCGGCCCCGATTTTGATGCTGTTACCAAGAGTGCTGTTCACGGCGAAGAAGCAGTTTTTTCCAATGGAAACAGCGCCGGAAATTTTGGATGAGGAGGTCAGCCAGCAGTTGTCCCCGACCGTCGAGTGGTGTCCTATCATCGCGCCGCTCCAGACGAACACATTGTCACCGAGCCTGACGCAGGGGTGGATATGCACCTGATTCATTATGAAGCAGTTGTCGCCGTGAACGCAGTCGGATGGCAAGCCGGAGTCGGGATGCACGTAGGAGATCAGGGTGTAGCCGAGCCGGCGCGCCTGGGCACATCGCTCTTCGCGCAACGTATTCATGTCCTGATAGCCGAGGGCGACGAACATGTCGTGCGTTTCGGGGGGATGGCTGTGTGCGATTTCGTCGAACGGGATCACGGGGAGGTCGTGCCATTCCGCGCCTGGCATGTAGTCTCTGTCGGTGGTGCATGCCACGACCCGGCGGTCGCTATAGTGTGTGAAGAAATAAAGAAGAACCTCTGCAATTTTGCCGGTGCCGAAAAGAATGATAGGCTTCATGAGTTGGATCGCGGTGACCAGTGTTTGGCGCGCAATCCTACTCCGACAATTGTCGGTAGTAAATTCCATAACAGTATGCAAGAGCCAGTATGTCGATAGAAAAAATCTTTACCGAAGTATTTTCCCTTCCCGAATCCGGTGTGGCGGACGCCCTTATGCTGAAGGATATTCCGACTTGGGATTCCCTGGCGCACATGATGCTGATCGTGCGGCTTGAAGAGACCTATGGGGTGCAATTCACCGGGGACGAGATCGCGGATATCCAGTCCGTAGCCGATGTGCGGTCGGCCTTGCAGGCGCACGGTATCCAGTCATGAATATCGGCAGCGCTTGCGTGCTGGTGACCGGAGGAGGTTCCGGGATCGGTCGCGCGCTGGTTGACCGGCTGGTCGGGGATGGCGCGCAAGTGTGTGTGCTGGAATTGGACCCGGCGCGTTGTGCTGATCTGGTCGAGGCATCGGGCGGGCGCGTTAAGGCATGGGGCTGCGACGTATCCGATCCGGACGCGGTGGATGCGGCGCTGCAGGCGATGCTCGATGCGGGATATAAGCCGGATGTGCTGATCAACAACGCCGGCATCATCCATAGCGAACCGCTGGTGAATATGCTGTCGCGCGGCGATAGGGTGCATTCGCGGGAATCATGGCGGCGCGTGATGTCTGCCGATCTGGATTCCGTTTTTTATGTGACGGGCCGGGTTGTGGACAACATGCTTGCCAGGCGCTGCAAGGGGGTTGTGATTTCGATCAGTTCCATTTCGGCCAACGGGAATGCCGGACAATCCGCTTATTCTGCCGCCAAGGCGGGAGTGAATGCATTGACGCGAACCTGGGCGAAGGAGTTGGGGGCGTTCGGATTGCGTTTCGCCGCCATTGCTCCCGGGTTCATCGATACTCCCTCTACGCGGGCGGCCCTCAGCGAGAGTGCGGTGGATCGTTTGCAGAAGCAGATTCCGCTGCGCCGTCTGGGCGATGTGGAGAGCATCTACCTTTCGGTTCGGCATGTTGTTGAAAACGACTACCTCACCGGTGTCGTGCTTGAGGTCGATGGTGGTTTGGTGATTTGACGGGCGACTTCTGATGGCTTTCGTTTCGAATCTCGATATCGCTTTCAGGGACGTTGCAGAACGGCACCGGGATCGGATTGCGCTGGCTTACCCGGCTGACGGCGAGCGAATCAGCTATGGGGAATTGAGCAGGCGGGTGGATCGGATCGCCGGCTTGCTGTGGGATCGCGGCCTGCGCCGCGGGGACGTGGTGGCGATTTTCCACGACAAGTCGCCTGCCGCCTTTGCCGCCATGCTTGCGTGCCTCAGGATTGGCGTCATTTACGCCAATCTTGACCCGGATAGCCCGTGGGAGCGGTTGCACAAGATACTCGCGACTTGCCGGCCCGACATCGTTATCAATGCATTCCCCGGCGGGGCTTATCGCGCTTCGCTGGCCGAAGCTGATCTTTGCCCCGTTCTGGAGTTGCATGATGTGCGGATCGGCGCGGCAGATGGCATGCCGGTCAAATATCGTCCGAATGACAGCGGATCGCCCGCCTATATCATGTTCACTTCCGGCTCCACGGGTATGCCCAAGGGGGCGGTGATGACCCATGCCAACCTGCTGTGGTTCATCTCCTGGGCAAGGGAGCGCTTCGCGATTACATCCGATGACGTGCTGACAAACGTCAATCCGATGTATTTCGACAATTCGGTCTTCGATTTCTATGTGGCGATCTTCTCGGGGGCGACGCTGGTTCCTTTTGCTTCCGATCAGGTGCGGGATGCGCGACGCTTGGTTCGGCTCGTGAGCGACGCGGGTTGCACCATCTGGTTTTCTGTGCCGTCGTTGCTGGTGTATCTGCTAACCACCCGCGCGCTTGGTGCGCAGGACTTTCCTTCGGTGAGAAAGATCATATTCGGGGGGGAGGGCTTCCCCAAAAGCAAGCTTCGCGCGCTCTACGAAATGTTCGGCGCGCGAGTTGAGCTGGAGAATGTTTACGGACCTACCGAATGCACCTGTATCTGTTCCGCCTACACCGTCGGCGAGCGCGATTTCGAGGATATGACGAACTTGGCGCCGCTCGGGGAAGTCGCGCAGAACTTCGGTTTCGATATTCTGCCGTTGGACGAGGCCGCCCCCGATTTCGGCGAGCTCTTCTTGCGGGGGCCGCAGGTCGGTCTGGGCTATTACAACGATCCCGAACGCACCGCCAAAGCATTCGTTCAAAATCCGCGCCATGCCCTTTATACGGACATCGGCTATCGTACCGGGGATATGGTGTGCAGGGATGCGCTGGGCCGGCTGGGTTTCAAGGGGCGCAGGGATTTCCAGATCAAGCATATGGGCTACCGTATCGAGCTGGAGGAAATCGAGGCTGCATTGAATACGCTGCACGGTGTCAAGGAGTGCGCGGTTGTCTACCAGAATTCGCGTGACGGGCTCGGGCAGATAATCGCTTTCGCCGCGATGGATGCATCGCCGGAACCGGACATCTTGCGCGCCGGGCTTGCCGGCATCTTGCCTTCATATATGGTGCCAAGGCAGGTGGTCGTTTTGGGCGTGTTGCCGAAAAATGCCAATGGCAAGGTGGACAGGGTGGCATTGCAAAGTTCCGCAGCTTCTTACTCCGCTTCGTGATGCATGCTTGCCGATACCGTATCCCCGCAGGGGGGCGGCGCGAAATCGTTGAAAAATTAACGGGTATCTGCCTGATGGCAGAGCCGGAATACCTCCGCAGACGGTGCAGCCTGTAGAGCGGAATTCAGGCGGTTTGTGGTAAGCTGCGCGCCACTGTAGTCGCTTTCGTTTATTGGACGATTCATCCATGTCTTCCGCTACCACCGTTGCCCTCGCCCAGACTCTGGTGCGCCCCGAGATTCTCGATTTGCATGCCTATCACGTGCCGGACAGCGCGGGTTATATCAAGCTTGATGCGATGGAGAATCCCTATCCTGTTCCCGCCTCCCTGAGCGACGAGATCGCCGGGCTGGTCGCGCATGCCGCCATCAACCGTTACCCCGATCCATCCGCCGCCTCGCTGAAGGCGAAGATACGCGCTGTAACGGGCCTGCCGGAAGGCATGGAGGTGATGCTGGGTAACGGTTCGGACGAGTTGATCCAGTTGCTGGCGATGGCGGTCAGCAGGCCGGGCGCGGTCTTGCTGGGCGTGGAGCCGTCGTTCGTGATGTACAAGATGATCGCGACCTTCACCGGTATGCGCTATGTCGGTGTGCCGCTCGCAGCCGATTTCTCCTTGGACCTGTCCGCGACCCTTGCGGCGATAGCGCGCGAAAAGCCCGCGCTGGTGTTCATCGCCTATCCTAACAATCCCACCGGCAACCTGTTCTTTGCGGATGATGTGCGGCAAATCATCGAGGCCGCGCCCGGTCTGGTGGTGGTGGACGAGGCCTATTACGCCTTCGCCAGCGACAGTTTCATTCCCCATCTGGGACGCTATCCGAACCTGCTGGTGATGCGCACCTACTCCAAGCTCGGTATGGCCGGCTTGCGGCTGGGGTTTCTCGCGGGGCCGGCGGTATGGCTGGAGCAATTGGAAAAGCTGCGCTTGCCGTATAATGTCGGCGTCTTGCCGCAACTGGTCGCCGAGAAGCTGCTCGATCACCACGAAGTGTTGTTGCAGCAGGCGGAGCGGATCAAGCTGGAACGCGCCAATCTGCGCCGGCAGCTGGAGACGGTTCCCGGAGTGCAGGTCTATCCCAGCGAGGCGAACTTCCTGCTGTTCCGCGTGGCGAATGCGACGGCGGTGTTCGACGGCCTCAAGCAGCGCGGCGTGCTGATCAAGAACCTGAACGGCGGGCATCCGATGTTGCGCGACTGTCTGCGCGTGACCGTCGGCACGGCCGAAGAGGGCGCGAAGTTCATGGCGGCATTGCAGGGCACCCTTAACCAACTCGCATAAGGCAAATCATGCGTAGCGCGAAAGTTTCACGCAACACACTGGAAACCCAGATCGGCGTCGAGCTGAATCTGGACGGCAGCGGCAAGGCCAAATTCGACACCGGGCTGCCGTTCCTCGAACACATGCTCGACCAGATCGCGCGCCACGGGCTGATCGACATCGACATTCTCGCCAAGGGCGACCTGCATATCGACGCGCACCACACCGTGGAAGACATCGGCATCACGCTGGGGCAGGCATTCAATCAGGCGGTTGGAGACAAGAAGGGTCTGCGCCGTTACGGCCATGCTTACGTGCCGCTGGACGAAGCCTTGTCGCGCGTCGTGCTGGATATCTCCGGTCGTCCCGGTCTGGTGTTCAACTGCGACTTCGTGCGCGACAGCGTCGGCGAATTTGAGGTGGATCTGATCAACGAATTCTTCCAAGGCTTCGTCAACCACGCGCTGGTGACGTTGCACATCGACAATCTGGCGGGCAACAACGCCCACCACCAAGCCGAGACCATCTTCAAGGCATTCGGTCGCGCGCTGCGCATGGCGCTGGAGCTCGATCCGCGCATGGCCGGCGTGATGCCATCCACCAAGGGAACTCTGTAAGTCAGATGGTCGATATCGCAGTCGTAGACTATGGAATGGGCAATTTGCGCTCGGTCGAACAGGCCTTGCGCAAGGTTGCGCCGGAGGCAAAGATCGCTGTAACCGGCGATGCCCAAGTGATTGCCGCCGCTAGCCGGGTAGTCTTTCCCGGACAGGGTGCTGCACCCGACTGCATGCGCGAGATCCGTACGCGCGGTCTGGATGGCGTGATCGCCAAGGTGATCGGCGATGGCAAACCTTTCCTCGGTATCTGCATGGGCTTGCAAGTGCTGTTCGAGCACAGCGAGGAAGGCGATACGCCGTGCCTCGGTTTGTTCGCCGGGCCGGTTAAACGCTTCGCCTCGGGTCTGAAAGACGCGCAGGGTAACAAGCTCAAGGTACCGCATATGGGCTGGAATCAGGTGCATCACGGCGACCATGCCATGTGGGACGGCATCGCTCAAGACGCGCGCTTCTATTTCGTACACAGCTATTATGTGCAGCCGCGCGATGCAGCGATCGCGCAGGCGACCAGCGACTACCCGCAACCTTTCGTGTGTGCGGTGGCCAAGGGCAATCTGTTCGCGGTGCAGTTCCACCCGGAAAAAAGCGCTGCTGCGGGCCTGAAGCTGCTGCAGAATTTCATCAACTGGAATCCCGTGTAACTCACGTTCTAATTTTCTAAATCATGGATACTTCAACGCTCATTATTCCCGCGATCGATCTGAAAGACGGCCAATGCGTGCGCCTGCGCCAAGGTGAGATGGAGGGCGCGACCGTATTCTCCGACGACCCGACTGCGATGGCCAAACACTGGCTGGCACAGGGCGCGCGCCGCCTGCATCTGGTGGACCTGAACGGTGCATTCGCCGGGAAACCCAAAAACGAAGCGGCGGTGCGCAGCATCGTCGAGGCGGTGGGTAGCGACATTCCCGTGCAACTGGGCGGCGGCATCCGCGATCTGGAAACCATCGAACGCTATCTCGATCTCGGCATCAGCTATGTCATCATCGGCACGGCCGCGGTGAAGGTGCCGGGCTTCCTGCACGAAGCCTGCGATGCCTTCCCCGGTCACATTATGGTAGGTCTCGACGCCAAAGGCGGCAAGGTCGCGGTGGACGGCTGGTCCAAGCTGACCGGCCACGATGTCGCCGACCTGGCTCAGCGTTTCGAGGGCTACGGCGTGGAAGCCATCATTTACACCGACATCGGCCGCGACGGCATGATGACCGGCGTGAACATCGAGGCGACCGTGGAACTGGCGCGTCCGTTGCACGTGCCGGTCATCGCCAGCGGCGGCATCACCAATCTGGACGATGTGCGCGCGCTGTGTGCTGTGCGCTCCGAAGGAATACACGGCGCGATCACCGGCCGCGCGATTTACGAAGGCACGCTGGACTTCAGGGCGGCGCAAGCTCTGGCGGACGAGCTGTCGCCGAAACTCTGATGCTTGCCAAACGCATCATTCCCTGTCTGGATGTGACCGCCGGCCGCGTGGTCAAAGGCGTCAGCTTCGTCGAGTTGCGCGATGCCGGCGATCCGGTGGAGATCGCGCGCCGCTACGACGAGCAGGGCGCTGACGAACTCACTTTCCTCGACATCACCGCCAGTTCAGATGATCGCAGCATCATTTTCCATATCATCGAAAAGGTGGCGGAGCAGGTGTTCATTCCGCTGACTGTGGGCGGCGGCGTGCGCGAGGTGCAGGACGTGCGCAATCTGTTGAATGCCGGGGCCGACAAGGTCAGCATCAACACCTCGGCGGTGGTCAATCCGCAACTGGTGGCCGATGCCTCGGCGCGTTACGGCTCGCAATGCATCGTGGTCGCCATCGATGCCAAGCAGGTCGCACCGGGACGCTGGGAAGTGTTCACTCACGGCGGACGCAAGGCCACAGGCCTCGATGCGGTGGAATGGGCGAAGAAGATGCAAACGCTGGGCGCAGGCGAGATCCTGCTGACCAGCATGGACAAGGATGGGCAAAAGAGCGGTTTCGACCTTGCATTGACGCGAGCGGTGACCGATGCGCTGGAGATTCCGGTGATCGCCAGCGGCGGCGTCGGCAACCTGCAGCATCTGGCCGATGGTGTGAAGATCGGCGGCGCGGATGCGGTGTTGGCGGCGAGTATTTTCCACTTCGGCGAATACACCGTTCAGCAGGCCAAGCAGTTCATGGACGAGCAGGGTATCGAGGTGCGACTGTGAACGAAGTGTGGCTGAACAAGGTCAACTGGTCAAATGACGGTCTGGTTCCCGCCATCGCCCAGGATGCGGCGACCGGGCGCGTGCTGATGGTGGCGTGGATGAATCGCGAGGCATTGACGCTGACCTGGCAGAAGAATGAAGCGGTATATTGGTCGCGCTCCCGCAAGAAACTCTGGCACAAGGGCGAAGAGTCCGGCCATGTGCAGAAGGTGAAGGAGATACGGCTGGACTGCGATGCCGACGTGGTTCTTCTGCAAGTGGAGCAACAGGGCGGCATCGCCTGCCATACCGGACGCGAGAGCTGTTTTTACAGCAAGCTGGAAAAAGACGGATGGGTGGCGGTGGACGCCGTGCTGAAGAACCCGGACGAGATATACAAAAAATAATTGATTTCCCGCGATCGCGGGAAGGGTGGAAAATGAACGACATCCTGCAACGACTGACCGAAACACTGGAGGCGCGCAAGGGCGCGGCAGCCGACTCATCCTATGTCGCCAAGCTGTACAGCAAGGGCGACGACGCGATCCTGAAGAAGGTCATCGAGGAGGCCGGCGAGGTGCTGCTGGCGGCCAAGGACGGCGACAAGCAGCATCTGCTGTACGAGGTGGCCGATCTGTGGTTCCACAGCATGGTGCTGCTGGCGCACAAGGGGTTGAGCGCGGACGATGTGCTGCAGGAATTGGCGCGGCGCGAGGGCGTGTCGGGTATAGCGGAAAAGGCGAGCCGGAAATGAGCGACACCTGTATCTTCTGCAAGATCGCGCGCGGTGAGATCCCCTGCCGCAAGGTGTACGAGGACGACGAGCTGCTGGCTTTTCACGACATTAATCCGGTTGCGCCGGTGCACTTCATGATGGTGCCGAAGTTCCACCTGCCTTCGCTGATGGAGGCCGAAGAGGCGCATGCCGCGTTGCTCGGGCGCATGCTGTTGCTGGCGCCTAAACTGGCGAAGGAGTTGGGGCTGGAGAACGGTTTTCGCACCGTGATCAACACCGGCAAGGGCGGCGGACAGGAAGTGTTCCACTTACATATTCATATCATCGGCGGCGGCAACATTCCGCCCATGGTCAAACGCAGTTAATCGACAAGGAGTGCATCATGGGTTCGTTCAGTATCTGGCATTGGTTGATCGTGTTGTTGGTAGTGGTATTGGTGTTCGGTACCAAGAAACTGCGCAGTCTCGGCGGCGATCTCGGCGGGGCGGTGAAGGGATTCAAGGAAGGCATGCGCGAGGATGATTCCAGCCAGCCCGAGCAGCCCGGGAAGGTCATCGAAGGTGAAGTGAAGTCCAAGGAGTAATCCGACTGTATGTTCGATATTGCGCTTTCCGAGATCGTTATCGTGATGCTGGTGGCGCTCGTCGTCATCGGGCCGGAGCGTTTGCCCAAGGTGGCGCGCAGCATCGGCCGCACATGGGGGCGGGTGCAGCGTTACGTTAATCGGGTCAAGAGCGACATCGAGAACGAGATGGCGATCGACGAGGCCCGACAGATGCAGGCGCGTATTCATCAGGAAGTCGATGCCGTCGGCAAGTCTCTGCGCGAAGACGGCAAGACGCTCGAACAGCACATATTGCAATCGCAGCACCGGAAACAGCCGACTGCGCCTGACGCAGAGTCCTCAACTCCCATACGTCCTCCGGACGCCGCCTCCTGATGTCCTCCACCAGTGAAACCCTGATCGCGCACCTGCTGGAATTGCGCTCCCGCCTGTTGCACGCGGTGATGGCGCTGCTGCTGGTTTTTCTGTGCCTGTTTCCTTGGGCGGCCGATCTTTATACGCTGCTGGCTCAACCCTTGCTGGATAAGCTGCCCAAGGGCGGACAGATGATTGCGACCGGCGTGACGACGCCGTTTTTTGTGCCGATCAAAGTGGCGATGATGGCGGCATTCCTGATTGCGCTGCCTTATATTTTTTGGCAGATGTGGCGTTTCGTTGCGCCGGGCCTGTATGCGCACGAGAAGCGTCTGGTGTGGCCGCTGGTTTCGGCCAGTACGCTATTATTCTTTTCCGGCATGGCCTTCGCCTATTTTGCGGTTTTTCCGGTAGTTTTCGGCTTCATCACCGGCGTTGCGCCTCAGGGCGTCGCAGTGATGACGGATATCGACGAATACCTCAGTTTCGTGATCGGCATGTTCCTGGCGTTCGGCATTACCTTCGAGGTGCCGGTGGCGGTCGTGTTGCTGGTGCGCATGGGAATGGTGACGGTCGAGAAGTTGCGCGAAATCCGCTCTTATGTCGTGGTCGGCGCCTTCGTGGTCGGCGCGATCTTTACTCCACCGGATGTGGTGTCCCAGTTCATGCTGGCGATCCCGCTGTGGCTGCTCTATGAAGCCGGGATCGTTGTGGCAAGCTGGACCGGGATGGCGCCCAAAAGCGACTGACTCGTTGCGGCCCGCCCTTCGGGCGGGTCGATTTAGCGTGGCGCAGTCGGGCTGGGGCGCTTGCCTATTTTCACCTGCAAGGACACTTCCGTACCGTTGCGCATCAGGTGCGCCAGCACCGCTTTGCCGGGCGGCAGGTTGGCGATGGTCTCCAGCATGAGGCTCCAGCTGTCGATGGATTTGTCGTCGATCGCGATGAGTATGTCGCCGACCTTGATCCCGGCGCGCTCCGCCGGACTGTTGCGGATGACTTCCGTGATCAATACCCCTTTGGTATCGCCCAGCTTGAACGATTCGGCCAGTTCCGGCGTCAGTTCCTGCACGCCCGCGCCTATCCAGCCGCGCGTCACCGAGCCGTGCTGGATGATCTGTTCCATGGTCTTTTTCGCGGTGTTGGCCGGGATTGCGAAGCCGATGCCGAGTGAGCCGCCGTTCGGCGAATAGATCGCGCTGTTGATACCGATCAGGTTGCCGTTGGCATCCACCAGTGCGCCGCCGGAGTTGCCCGGATTGATCGCCGCATCGGTCTGGATGAAATTCTCGAAGGTGTTCAGGCCGAGGTGGTCGCGCTTGAGCGCGCTGATGATGCCCATCGTAACGGTCTGGCCGACGCCGAACGGGTTGCCGATCGCCAGTACCATGTCGCCGACCTGAGCCTGTTCCGGATGCCCGAAGGTGATTGCCGGCAGATTGCCAACCAGATCGATCTTGATGACGGCCAGGTCCGTCTCCGGATCGGAGCCGATGACATGCGCCTTGGTCGTGCGACCGTCCGCCAGTGCGACCTCGATCTGATCGGCGGTCTCCACCACATGGTGGTTGGTCAGGATGTAGCCGTCCGGACTGACGATCACGCCCGAGCCGAGGCTGGAACTGTCCTGCGGTTCGCTGTCGAGCTGGTCGCCGAAGAAGAAGCGGAAGCGCGGATCGTCAAGGAACGGATTGGCCGGCGTCTTCACGACGGTGCTGGTGAAGATGTTCACCACGGCGGGCATGGCCTTGTGTGCGGCGGCGCTCAGTCCTGCGGTCGGCGCTTGCTGACCTTCGGCTTGCGGCGCATCCTCGTAGAGTGTCACCACGCCGCTGCGTGCGGCGTTCGGAAGCAGTTCCGGCTTCAGCGTATGGACGATGAACAGCAACGCCAGCGCGATGGTGACGGTCTGGGTGAACAAAAGCCAGTGTTTACGCATGTTATGATGGGCCGATTCGCTTCTGGATTAAGGGAAATTCATGCTGCTTGATGAACTGCGCGATTATAACGCAAGCCTGCTGCAAACCGCTTCGTTCAAGGACTATTGCCCCAACGGCGTGCAGTTGGAGGGGCGCGCCGAGGTGCGGCGCATCGCAACGGCGGTGACCGCTTCGCAGCAGGTGCTGGACGAGGCTATTGCATGGGGGGCCGATGCGATTCTGGTGCATCACGGCTATTTCTGGCGCAACGAGGATGCCGCGATCACCGGCATCAAGAAAAGGCGCATTGCGCAGTTGTTGTGCAACGACGTCAGCTTGCTTGCCTATCATTTGCCGCTGGATGCGCACGCCGAGCTCGGTAATAACGCACAACTCGGACGTCTGCTTGGGCTCGTGGAGCGCGGGCGTTTCGGTGAGCAGAATATCGTTTGCCAGGGCCACCTTGAAAGTCCGGTGACGCTGGCCCAGTTCGCATCCCAAGTCGCTCATGCCTTGCAGCGGACACCCCAAGTGATAGGTGACGGGGAGCGGATCGTCCGCAGCGTGGCATGGTGCAGCGGCGGCGCTCAGGGCTATTTCGAGATGGCGATCGGGCAGGGGGTGGATGTTTATCTGACCGGGGAGATATCCGAGCAGAACTATCATCTCGCGCAGGAGAGCGGGGTGGCCTTCATCGCGGCAGGGCATCATGCCACCGAGCGTTATGGCATCCAGGCGCTGGGTAACCATCTTGGTGCGCAATTCGGGTTAGAGCACCGCTATTTCGAGTTAGGCAATCCGGTCTAGGCGTGCGTTTTCTTGTAGCCCCAAGGAGGGCTGTCGGACGCCCATCCATCAGTTTATTATTATTTGCCTTAATAAAAATCGTTGCGTAACATCCGCTTGTTCGCTGGTAAACAGCCTACGAGAAAGATGTGCGGGCTGCGGTCGCGGTTCATCGGGTCGTTTTAGTGGTTCTTTTCAGGGGGAAACATGAGGATAAAAACATTGTTGGGCGGCGCCGTGTTGGCGTTGCTGTCTGTTAACGCGTTTGCTGCAGGAGATGCCGAAGCGAATGCGGTCAAGGTTCTTGGGCGCGGGGAAGTGAGCTTCAAGAACGATGTGATGCCAGTTCTGGAAGATCACTGCATCAGTTGCCACAAGCTGGGCGGCAAAGGCCACACCAAGAGTGGTTTGGATCTGACTTCCTACCAGGGGCTGATGAAGGGGACGATATACGGTCCGGTCATCATCCCGGGGAATAGCGAGGCGAGCACCTTCACCAAGTTGCTGACGGGCACCAACAAGGGCCTGAAAATGCCGATGGGCTTGAATGCGGCGGGCACGCTCGATCGACAGTACATACTCATACTGCGGAAGTGGGTCGCTCAAGGCGCAAAAAATAATTAATCGTAATTGCGGCGTATACCCTCGTTAAGAAGGATCGCCGTTGGCATGGGGTTTGAGTTGGGGAGCCAGACCTTGGATTGTCCGAGAGCAATAATTACAAGGGCAGGCAGTGCTGCAGTAACCTCCGTTATTTGATGACATTCAGGACGATCGGATCGATCGTTCGGTGGTGTCGTCGTGCATACGTTCTAACTAAAAGGGATGAGGGACATGACTGATAATGTTGATCACAACAAGCGGCGATTGCTGCTTGCAGCCACAACTGCGGCTGGCGGCGTTGCGGCTGCCGGCGCAGGAGCGCCGTTTGTACTGAGCTTGATGCCGAGCGAACGCGCCAAGGCGGCCGGCGCGCCGGTCGAAGTCGATTTGAGCGCCGTGGCGCCTGGCACGATGATTAGCGTCGAATGGCAAGGCAAGCCGGTCTGGATCGTGCATCGCACTCCGGAGATGCTGGAGCTGCTGACCAAGCACGACGATGATTTGGCCGATCCGGCTTCCGACGTACCGCAGCAGCCGGAATACAGCCACAACCCGTCCCGCTCGATCAGGCCGGAATTCCTGGTCGTACTGGGCGTTTGCACACATCTGGGATGCTCGCCCACTTTCCGTCCGGAAATATCTCCTGCCGATCTGGGCGCTAACTGGGCCGGCGGCTGGTTCTGCCCCTGCCACGGTTCTCGTTTCGATCTGGCCGGGCGCGTATTCAAGGGCGTTCCTGCCCCGACCAATCTGATTATCCCGCCGCACAAGTATTTGAGCGAGACTACCCTGTTGATCGGGGACGATAGCAAGGGAGGCGCAGCATGAAAAAGCAACTGACCAAACTGCTCGGCTGGATCGACGCTCGTTTTCCGCTGACCTCGCTCTGGAAGGAGCATGTCTCCGAGTACTACGCGCCGAAGAATTTCAACTTCTGGTATTTCTTCGGTTCGCTGGCGCTGATGGTGTTGGTGATCCAGATCGTCAGCGGCATCTTCCTGACGATGAACTACAAGCCGGATGCACTGTTCGCCTTTGCCTCCGTCGAGTACATCATGCGCGACGTGCAATGGGGCTGGCTGCTGCGCTACATTCACTCCACCGGCGCCTCGATGTTCTTCGTGGTGATCTATTTGCACATGTTCCGCGGCATGATGTACGGTTCTTACCGCAAGCCGCGCGAACTGGTGTGGATCATCGGCATGGTCATTTATTTGATGCTGATGGGCGAGGCGTTCATGGGCTACCTGCTGCCGTGGGGGCAGATGTCGTTCTGGGGCGCACAGGTGATCGTGAACCTGTTCTCCTCGGTTCCGTTCATCGGTTCCGACCTGTCCGTCCTGATCCGCGGCGACTTCGTCGTGTCGGATACCACGCTGAACCGCTTCTTCGCGCTGCACGTGGTCGCGATCCCGCTGATTCTGGTGCTGGTCGTGGTCGCACACTTGATTGCCCTGCATGAAGTCGGCTCCAACAATCCAGACGGCGTCGAGATCAAGAAGCACAAGGATGCTAACGGCAAGCCGCTGGACGGCATTCCGTTCCATCCGTACTACACCGTCAAGGACGGCGTCGGCGTGGTCGGATTCTTGATCGTGTTCTGCGCGATCATCTTCTTCGCACCGGACATGGGGGGCTACTTCCTGGAGTACAACAACTTCGTGCCGGCCAATCCGATGAAGACGCCAGAGCATATCGCACCAGTGTGGTACTTCACGCCGTACTACGCGATCCTGCGTGCGGTGCCGCCGATGTTCGGTTCGCAGTTCCCGGGCGTGGTGGCGATGGGCGTGGCGACGGTGATCTTCTTTGCGCTGCCGTGGCTGGATCGCGGCAAGGTCAAGTCGATCCGTTATCGCGGCCCGATCTACAAGGCTTTCCTGGCTTCATTCGTAATCAGCTTCGTCGGTCTGGGCTATCTGGGTCTGATGCCCGCTACCCCGACCTATACGCTCATCTCGCAGGTGCTGTCCGTGGTGTACTTCGCATTCTTCTTCCTGATGCCTTGGTATACCAAGATCGACAAGTGCAAGCCCGAGCCCGATCGTGTGACGTGCTAATAGAACAGAAAGGTTCGCTGACATGAAAGCAATCAAAAAACTATGGATGCTGGCGTTGCTGATGGCGATGCCGGCGGTGGCGCTCGCCAGCGGTGCGGAAGTTCATCTGGACAAGGCACCGGTGAATCTGGAGGACCAGGTCTCCCTGCAGCGCGGCGCCAAGCTCTTTACCTCCAGATGCCTGGCCTGCCACAGTGCCTCCTACATGCGCTACAACCGCCTGCAGGACATCGGCATGACGGAAGAGCAGATCAAGAAGGATCTGGAATTGCCCGAAGACGTCAAGCTCGGTTCGACCATGCAGGCTGCGATGGACTCGAACTCGGCCAAGCTGGCGTTTGGCGTTGCTCCTCCCGATCTGAGCGTGATCTCGCGTTCCCGCAGTGCGGATTGGCTCTACACCTATCTGCGCAGCTTCTATGTAGATAGCGAGCGCGCGAGCGGCTGGAACAATACGGTATTTCCCAATGTGGGGATGCCGCATGCCATGGCCGATTTGCAGGGCGAGCAGACGCTCAAGGTGGAGGGGCATGAAGGTCATGAAACCAGGACGCTGGTACTGACTACGCCGGGTGCGATGAAGCCGGCGGAGTACGATTCGGCAGTCGCCGATTTGACCAATTATCTGGTGTTCATGGGCGAGCCGGCCAAGCTGGTTCGCTATAACTTAGGCCTGATCGTTCTCGGTTTCCTGTCCGTTCTGTTCGTGCTGGTGTACGCGCTGAAGAAGGAAATCTGGAAGGATATTCACTAAGCGGTTGAA
>MGWR01000042.1 GCA_001801085.1 Gallionellales bacterium GWA2_60_142
CGTTGCCGTCCGGATACAGCGCGATGGTCTTGATCGCCTCATGCATCGCGGCCGTGGCCAGCGGACTGCAGCCCAGCGGGTTCTCGTTCGACGCCAGCTTGACGATGCCGGTGATGCCCAGCTCGCGCTCCAGTTCGGCAATCGGCTTGCCCGGCTGGTAGGGGGCGATGGCGCGGATGTAGCCCGGCGCCAGTTGTGTGTAATCCATCATTTCAAATATCCAGGATGCTTAATGGTAGGTCGGGCTCTGCGTGTGTTGTTGGGGCTTTAGCCCCTTACAACCACGGCGTACTCCTTGCGGGTGCTGCCCGACATGGTGGGCATAGCCCACCCTACAGTTACCGATTATTTTGCGGGCTTGCGCAACACCCAATAGGTCTCTCCCGGCCAGCCGGGGAACTTCGCGCCGAACCACAGGTTGAAGCGCATCCACCACTTGTAGTTCTCCATGAAGAAGCCGCTCTTGCGCATGAAGAACGCGCCGGTAAAGAACTCCACTTCCAGTCCGTTGGCTGCTGCCATGTCGTACACACGCTCCGGCGAGAACACGCTGACGTGGCCATACTTGCGCGCGCCCGGACGTATCTTGTCCTCGCGCGACTGCGCGAAGCTCTGCGGCGTGGACGGGAAACCGCCGATCAGCATGCCGCCCGGTTTGAGGTGCGGAACCAACTTGGCGATCAGCTCTTCCGGCTTGAACAGATGCTCCAGCACATGCAACAGGATCATCGCGTCGTATTGCTTGGTGTCGTCCAGCTTGAACTCGGGGCTTTCCAGGTTCACTTCGTAGAAATGGTTGTAGCCGACGCGCTCCAGCCGTTCCTTGCGGATGATCGCATCCACCGCATCCCAGCTCGCCAGCGCGACCTTCTCGCCGCCGCGCTCCGCGGCCGCATGCATGAAACCCAGCATCTGCCCGACGTCCACGCCGATTTCGCACACGTCCAGCGCGCCCTTGCTCGCGGCGTCCTCGCGCAGGAAGTGGTACATGAACCAGTAGCGCACCAGCCGGATCGGATAGCTGATCTTTTTCACTTCCGGCGGAATGCCGTAATTCTCGTCCTGAAACACCGGGTTGTCCTTCAGAAAATCGATGTCCCAACTCAATTGCTTTAATGCCATGCTTTAAACCCTATGAAGATCGCTCAAACGGCGACCGGATAAGAACCCAGAATTTTCACGAATGCAGCGGACTCGGCAAGCTCCGCCAATGCGGCCGCAACCCTGGCATCGTCACGATGACCTTCGATGTCGACGTAGAACACGTATTCCCAAGAGCCGGAACGCGCCGGGCGCGACTCCAGTTTGGTCATCGACACGCTATGTCGGGCCAGCGGCGTCAACAGCTCGTGCACCGCGCCGGGACGGTTAGCTGCGGACAGCACCAGCGAGGTCTTGTCGTTGCCGGACGCTGCGACCTGCTGCTTGCCCAGCACCAGGAAACGCGTGGTGTTGCGCGAGTCGTCCTCGATGTTCTGCGCCAGCACCTTGAGCTTGAAATGCTCCGCCGCCTGCACGCCGCCGACCGATGCCGCATACGACTCCTCCGCCGCCAGACGAGCCGCGTCGGCGTTGCTGGAAGCGGTGATGCGCTCGGCATGCGGCAGGTGCGCGTTCAGCCAGCCCTGGCTTTGACCGAACGATTGCGGATGCGAATAGACCTTGCGGATCAGCGACAGCTCGTTCTCGTTCGACAGCAAACACTGGTGCACCTGCAGCATCACCTCGCCGCAGATTTGCAGATTGCTGTTCAACAGCAGATCCAGCGTGCGCCCCACCGCGCCTTCGGTGGAATTCTCCACCGGCACAACGCCGTATTGAACCGCGCCGCTCTCAACCGCACGGAACACGTCGTCTATCGTCGCGCAGGGTTCGCCCTGAACCGCGCTGCCGAAACGTTTCAGCGCCGCAGCCTCGGTAAACGTGCCTTGCGGACCGAGATAGGCAACCGTCAGCGGCGCTTCCAGCGCGCGGCACTGCGACATCACCTCGGTGAACAGTTGCGCGACTGCGTCGTTGCCCAGCGGGCCGGCGTTCCGGTCCTGCAGGCGGCGCAGCACCTGCGCCTCGCGCTCGGGGCGCAGCACCACGCCGTTCTCCTTCAGGTGGCCAATCTGCTGCGCCAGTGCGGCGCGACGGTTGAACAGCTGCAACAACTCGTCGTCCAGCGCGTCGATCTGCGTACGGTATTGTGTAAGTTTTTCGGACATGGGCGATCAACCTTTGCGCTGCGCGAACTCGCCCATGAAGTCTGCCAGTGCCTGCACACCAGCCATGGGCATGGCGTTGTAAATGGAGGCGCGCATGCCGCCCGCCAGTTTGTGGCCCTTGAGTTGCAGCATGCCGCGCGCTTCCGCCTGCTTGAGGAATTCGGCATCCAGCGCCGCATCCGCAGTCCTGAACGGCACGTTCATGCGCGAACGATCCGGCTTGTTCACCGGGCAGACATAGAAACCGCCGCTGCCGTCGATGACGTCATACAACAATTTGGCTTTGGCGATATTGGTATGCTCCATCGCCGCGACGCCACCGTTCTTCTTCAGCCATTGGAACACCAGCCCGGCCATGTAGATACCGTAGGTCGGCGGCGTGTTGTACATCGAATCGGCGTCGGCATGCGTCTTGTAATCCAGCATCGTCGGCAGGCGCGGATCGGCATGGCCGACCAGGTCGTCGCGCACGATCACCAGCGTCAGGCCGGCCGGGCCGATGTTCTTCTGCGCACCGGCGTAGATCAGGCCGAACTTCGACACGTCGCAGGAACGCGACAGGATGTTGGACGACATGTCCGCCACCAGCGGCACCTTGCCCGTATCGGGGATCCAGTTGAACTCCACGCCGTCTATGGTCTCGTTGGGCGTGTAGTGAACGTAGGCGGCATCCTTGTCCAGCTTCCACGACTTGAAATCGGGAACGTAAGTGAACTTCCTGTCCGCGCCGCTGACGGCTTCGTTCACCAGGCAGAACTTCTTCGCCTCGGCGATAGCCTTCTTCGACCAGATGCCGGTGTTCACATAATCGGCGGAAGCCTTGCCGCGCAACAGGTTCAACGGGATCATCGAGAACTGCAGATGCGCGCCGCCTTGCAGGAACAGCACCTTGTAGCTCTTCGGAATCGCCATCAGCTCGCGCAGATCGGCCTCGGCCTGGGCGTGGATGCCCATGAACTCCTTGCCGCGGTGCGACATCTCCATCACCGACATGCCGGTGCCGCGCCAATCCAGCAATTCGGCCTGCGCCTGCAGCAACACCTCATGCGGCAATACCGCCGGGCCCGCGCTGAAGTTGTAGATCGTCATACCATTTCCTTTGTGAAGGAGAAGGGAGAAGGGTGAAGGGTGTAGGGTGAAAACCGGCGTCCTGCCTTTACCCTTCCCTCTTCCCCCTTCCCTCTTCCCGTTATTCCTGTCCTTCTTCCGTCGGCCCGGATTCCGTTGCCCCGGAATCCATTGCACCGGATTCCGCCGTCTCGGTCTCTTCCGGTTCGGCGATGCGGCTCAGGCCGGCCAGCTTGTCGCCCTTGTCCAGATTCATCAGCGTCACGCCCTGGGTCGCGCGGCTCATCTCGCGGATCTCATTGACGCGGGTGCGGATCAGCACGCCGTTGGTGCCGATCAGCATGATCTCGTCTTCCGGATTCACCAGCGTCGCGGCGACCACCTTGCCGTTGCGCTCGGAGGTCTGGATCGCGATCATGCCCTGCGTGCCGCGGCCGTGGCGGGTGTATTCGGCGATAGGCGTGCGCTTGCCGTAGCCGTTCTCGGTTGCGGTCAGCACGCTCTGCTGCTCGTCCTCGGCCACCAGCAGCGAGATCACCTTGCCGCCCTTGGCCAGGTTCATGCCGCGCACGCCGCGCGTATCGCGGCCCAGCACGCGCACGTCGTTCTCGTCGAAGCGCACCGCCTTGCCCTCGTCGGAGAACAGCATCACATCGTGCTTGCCGTCGGTGATCGCCACGCCGATCAGGAAGTCGCCCTCGTCCAGCGCGATGGCGATGATGCCGGCCTTGCGCGGATTGCCGAACTGCGACAGCGCGGTCTTCTTCACTGTGCCGTCGGCAGTCGCGAAGAGCACATATTTATCTTCGGTGAATTCGCGCACCGGCAAGATCGCGTTGATCTTCTCGCCCTCGGCCAGCGGCAGCAGATTCACAATCGGCTTGCCGCGCGCGATACGGCTGCCCTGCGGCACGTCGTAGACCTTCAGCCAGTACACGCGACCGCGGTTGGAGAAGCACAGGATGTAATCGTGGGTGTTGGCGATGAACAGGTTATCGACGAAATCGTCTTCCTTGGTGCTGGCCGCCTGCTTGCCGCGTCCGCCGCGCTTCTGCGCGCTGTACTCGTCCAGCTTCTGCGCCTTCATATAGCCGCTATGCGACAGCGTGACCACCACGTCTTCCGGCGCGATCAGGTCTTCCATGCTCATGTCGTGCGTGTGCGTGATAATCTCGCTGCGGCGCTTGTCGCCGAACTGCGCCTTCACCGCCGCCAGCTCGTCGCCGATGATCTGGGTCACGCGCTCCGGCTTGGCCAGAATGTCCATCAGGTCGGCGATCTTGTCCATCACCTCGCGGTATTCGCCGACGATCTTGTCCTGCTCCAGACCGGTCAGGCGCTGCAGGCGCAGTTCCAGAATGGCCTGTGCCTGCGCGTCGGAGAGGTGATAGCCCGCGCCCTTCACCAAGCCGTACTCGGGCGCCAGCCCTTCGGGACGCGACGCGTCGCTAACGCGCGAGAGCATGTCCTCGACCAGCGACGAACGCCATGCGCGCCCCATCAGCCCCTGTTTCGCCTCAGCGGGAGTGGGAGCCGCCTTGATCAACGCGATGATCTCGTCCACGTTGGACAACGCAACCGCCAGACCTTCAAGGATATGGCCGCGTTCGCGCGCCTTGCGCAGTTCGAATATGGTGCGGCGCGTAACGACTTCGCGACGGTGACGCAGGAAGGCGTCGATCACTTCCTTGAGATTCAACAGCCTGGGCTGACCGTCCACAATCGCGACCATATTGATGCCGAAGCTGTCCTGCAACTGCGTCTGCTTGAACAGATGGTTCAGCACCACTTCCGGCATCTCGCCGCGACGCAACTCGATCACCGCACGCATGCCGGACTTGTCCGACTCGTCGCGAATTTCGGTAATGCCCTCGATCTTTTTCTCGCGCACCAGCTCGCCGACCTTGATCAGCAGGTTGGCCTTGTTCACCTGGTACGGCAACTCGTCGATGATGATCGCCTGGCGGTCGCCCTTGCCGATGTCCTCGAAGTGAGTGCGGCCGCGCATGATCACGCGACCGCGGCCGGTGCGGTAGCCTTCCTTCACGCCGGCCAAACCGTAGATGAAGCCCCCGGTCGGGAAGTCAGGCGCGGGCACCAGCTCGATCAGCTCCTCGATGTCCATGTCCGGGTTGCGCAACAGCGCTATGCAGGCATCCACCACCTCGTTCATGTTATGCGGCGGGATGTTGGTCGCCATGCCCACCGCAATGCCGGAAGAACCGTTCACCAGCAGATTGGGGAAACGCGCCGGGAACACCAGCGGCTCATGCTCGGAACCATCATAGTTAGGCCCGAAGTCCACCGTATCCTTGTCCAGATCGGCCAGCAGATCGTGAGCAATGCGCGCCATGCGAATTTCGGTGTAACGCATCGCCGCCGCGTTATCACCATCCACCGAACCGAAGTTACCCTGACCGTCCACCAGCGTGTAACGCAGGGAGAAGTCCTGCGCCATACGCACGATAGTGTCGTATACAGCCGTATCGCCGTGCGGGTGATATTTACCGATCACGTCGCCGACGATACGCGCCGACTTCTTGTAGGCGCGGTTCCAGTCGTTTGACAGCTCGTGCATCGCGAACAGCACGCGGCGATGCACCGGCTTCAGGCCGTCGCGCACATCGGGCAGCGCGCGGCCCACAATAACGCTCATCGCATAGTCCAGATAGGACTTGCGCATCTCCTCTTCAAGGCTGACCGGCAGGGTTTCTTTGGCGAATTGGTCCATGGTATCTAGTATGGTTGGAAATGCACGAAAAACAGCGCGTGAGTTTACCACGCGGCCCCGCCCGGAGACAAAGCCGATCACCGACTTCCTTCTTTCCGTGAGATTTGCAACAAAGTCAACTAGCCATTACCATCCATCCTTCCAACACAAACAACATCAGGGGCCGTCATGAATCGCATCAAGCAAGTCGTCGCATCGCTCTGCCTGTTCAGCCTGGCATCTATCGCCGCCGCTCACCCATCCAGCATCGGTTATCTGTATGACTCGCAAGGCAATGTCGCGCGCACTGGCTACGGCGGATGCGTCCGTACATCCCAATGGGCGCCCGCTAATGCGCTGCCCGAATGCGAAGGTGCAGCCCCTGCCGCCAAACCAGCCGCTACGGCTCCAGCAGCCAAGGCCACTACCGCCGCCGCACCATCGATGATCCAGATCGAGTTGAGCGCCGACGAATCCTTCGAGACCAACAAGGCCGAACTCAGCGCCGAGGCCAAGGCCAAGCTCAGCACACTGGCCAAACAACTGAACGGCCTGAGCTACGACCGCATCGTCATCACCGGCCATGCCGACCGCAGCGGCTCCGCCGCGGGCAACCAGCAACTGTCCGAGCGCCGCGCCTATGCCGCGCACAACTATCTGGTCAGCGAAGGCGTCCCCTCCAACAAGATGCAGAGCCGCGGCAAGGGCAGCAGCCAACCCCTCACCCAGCCGGGCGCCTGCGCCAAGCTGAAAAGCCAGCAACTCCGCGCCTGCCTCGCTCCCGACCGCCGCGTGGAGATCCGCGTGACCGGCACTCGCAACAAATGACCCCAGCCGTACATGAGGCGCACGTCGGAGTGAATGTCGATCCTGTCGAGCTGGAGAAGTTCTCCCAGCTCGCCCACAAGTGGTGGGACCCGAACAGCGAATTCAAGCCGCTGCACGACATCAACCCGCTGCGCCTCGGCTACATCGACCGCTACGCTGGACTCGCCGGCAAGACGGTGCTGGACGTAGGTTGCGGCGGCGGCATCCTGTCCGAGGGCATGGCCGCGATGGACGCCGACGTCACCGGCATCGACCTCGCCGACAAGTCGCTCAAGGTCGCCAAGCTGCACCTGCTGGAAAGCGGTCGCAAGGTCGATTACCGCAAGATCGCGGTCGAAGCCCTCGCCACCGAGCAGCCCGGCCATTACGACGTGGTCGCCTGTCTGGAAATGCTGGAGCATGTGCCCGATCCGCAGAGCGTGATCGCGTCTTGCGCGAAGCTCGCCAAGCCGGGCGGCTGGGTGTTCTTCTCCACCCTCAACCGCAATCCCAAGTCCTACCTCTACGCCGTACTCGGCGCGGAGTACGTCCTCAATCTGCTGCCGCGCGGCACCCACGACTACGCCCGCTTCATCAAGCCGTCCGAACTCGCCCAGTCCTGCCGCAACGCCGACCTGACCGTGACCGACCTCACCGGCATGAGCTACAACCCGTTCAGCAAGACCTACTCGCTGGGCCGCGATACCGACGTCAACTACATGATCGCCTGCCGCAAAAACCTTGAATAACCTGCTGCGCGATCGATCTGCTGCGTTGCGTGCTCACTCGCACCTCGCCTACCCGAATGGTATGTCTCGGCGCTCGCTGCGCGGCGCCTTGCATATCGACCTGCTCGCGACGGCTCTTCAAGGTCTTTGTCATGATTAAAGCCGTCCTGTTCGACCTCGACGGCACCTTCGCCGACACCGCGCCCGACCTCGCCGCCGCGCTGAACCACACCCGTGCTACGCGCGGCCTGCCGCCGCTGCCGCTGGAGACGATACGCCCGCAAGCCTCGCACGGCTCGCGCGGCCTGCTCAAGATCGGCTTCGGCATTGATCCGGACGCACCCGATTACGACGCGCTCAGAGACATCTTCCTCGAACACTACGAACAGAACATCTGCGCCCACACCCGGCTGTTCCCCGGCATCGCCGAACTGGTAGCCGAACTCGAACGCAATGGCATCAAGTGGTGCATCGTCACCAACAAACCGCACCGCTACACCCTCCCGCTGATGCAGGCGCTGGGCTACGCGGAACGCGCCGCCTGCCTGATCAGCGGCGACACCTGCGCGCAGGCCAAGCCCCACCCCGCTCCCCTGCTGCACGCCTGCGAACTCGCCGGCGCCGATCCTGCCCACTGCCTCTACCTCGGCGACGACCGCCGCGACATCCAGGCCGCCAACGCCGCCAACATGCCCGGCATCATCGCCAACTACGGCTACGTCGGCGACGACGTCTCCGAGGCGAACTGGAACGCACAGGGCAGCGTGAACCACCCTCAGGAACTTATCCGCTTCCTCGGCCTCTGACTGCACGTGCTACAATTCGGCACGGTTGCACGGATGGTTCATGCGACAAGATGTAAAACACCGGGGGGCGACATGGCTTCGACGTGGGTTGCAAAGCAGCGTAGGGCATACCGAGGACCCGCAACCTCGTAAATCAGCTGGAAAAAACTAGTCGCAAACGACGAAAAGTACGCTTTAGCAGCTTAGTCTGCTAGACCTCGCACCTTCTCTCCCATGGGGAGGCTCAAAGCCTACGGGCCAAGATGAGCGAGGTCCTAACATGGGATCGTGTCGAGCAGGGTTACTTTGCTCGAAGCTAAAACTAAGGTAACTCGTCCGGTGGCAGCCTGTCGGTTGGCGGCAAACGGATCAAATTAAATAATCAGACTAAGTATGTAGAACTATCTGTAGAGTGCTTGCGGACGGGGGTTCAATTCCCCCCGCCTCCACCAACAAAACAAAAGAGCTCACCCGCAAGGGTGGGCTCTTTTGTTTTGTTAGGCGGTCACGAGAATTGAATCCCCGTCCGGTACGGACGGGGGGCGGAGGGCGTTAAACAAACAGCACCTGCGTGCTGTTTGTAGCCCGGAGCGGCAATCGCATGCAGGCGATTGCGCGGCCTGCAAGGCCAATTCCCCCGCGAGCAAAGCTCGCGATAGTGGTCTCTTGAAAAACTTTTCGAAGCCGCCACGTTTAATTGACACATTCAATTCTTCAACAAATAAAAGCTATGCCTCGCAATACCACTCTCTAGGTTTGTAGCTCCCGTCATGCACTAAAACCACGCCCACTTTTCCAACCAATTTCTGAAGACTGACTGCTTTAAGTTGATTCAGATCAGCATGCTGATCTACCGGATTTTTCACACCCTCTTTGTGCAACTTGAACTTCTTTCTAACTGAAACTTCAGATATAAAATAAATTTCGATTGCGCTACCCTTCGTGTCCTGAATCTTTTGATATATAGCCATACAAGAATTCAAATTTCGAACAGCTGATGTCAGCACAACATCTAGTGCTATCCCTATAGCCAAAGCTGACTCAACACTCCCCTTTAAATCAATGTTTGGAATATTAAAGTTCTGACTATGCGCTGCAGCGTGCCTATTACTGGATAAATTCTCAAATTCTGCCTTTAACGGATTAACCGTAGCCAAACTAAGTTTTTTCGCTATGTAGTAAAGGGTTTCCCATGGCTTTTCTACGCACATTGCCTCTAACAAAGAGGTAATTTCTGCCACCTGAACATTCGATCCTGAATGGACAAATGCGTATTTCGAAATTTTATAGTTTTGCTCTGCTACAGAGGCAAGACTTTTGAGTTCTGTTGCGATAATTGCGTCCCTTTGACTCTCCGGGATATATTTATGTTGAAAAAGGATAGATTGCATCGCACCAAAAGTTGCAGCAGAACGAAGCCTATCAGGTAGATATTGGAGTGGCAGGGATGTCGGATTTAAAGTTTTCAGAACACTCTCCACCCTCGATCTAATAAACTCCTCCAGCGAGGAAAATATCATTACGCACACTCCGCAGCGCAATTGTTTTGCTCGCTCGTTATGAAGCTTATCCGCCGTATTTATTAGAAGCGCCTCATCACATGCACTTCTAAGAGCATCAAGACGACTAATAAAATTCGCTCGCTCTGCTTGCATTGCACTAACCTATATGGTCGAGCATTTCACTGACAGCCTGAATTCGATATCGTACTTTGCTAGGAGTATTTGTTGATATTCTTATTGAGCTATCGAAGTCAGGGACTGAAAATAATAATTTAGTCTGCTTAGCAAGCTCAGATTTTTTCGCCTTTAACTTAATATATTTTGCTTCGCTAAGCCTTGAAACCGCAATCATTTGAGCATCATAAAGTGCGGATAAAAACTGATCTCGATACACCTTACTTTCAATGTCATATCTTCTGAATGCAGCATCCCCCCAAAGCTCTTTACATCTTTCAATAGCAACTTGGAATTTCTGCTTTAACGTATTGAGTGCTCGAGTTGATGCAAATCGGTTATCCCTCATATAGGCATCCATCGATCTACGATAATCCCCAGAAAATACTTTCCATGTTTGTTCCATCGTAAAGAATCTAAGCACATATTCAACGTCCGACATCGTTTTATATGCATCCTCCTTAAGAGTGAATATTTTCAGCCTCTCTCGCAATATTTCGTTTGAAGAAAGATATATTAATAGATCATTAAACTTCCCTCGATACATTGCGTTTCTGACTTCCTGAGGATGAAGTTCAATCCCGCCGCTATTAAGACGCGTAAAAACTTCATACTTTAACTCTGGATCGCTTTGCTTAAGTAGCGTTACAACGCGAACATATGGGCGAATATTTAGCGCATTCCGTAAATCCACAGGCAGGCTTGAAAATTTCAGTCCTTCCAATTCGGAAAATCGCTCAAGGTTCTTTAACGGGAATTCATTACGCATAAATTCCTTTATTGCTGTTAAACGCTGTTTGCCGTCGATAATCGAATATGTACCGAAACTTTCCTCCGCCAAATAAACAGGGGGAACCGGAATATTTAATAAAAAAGACTCCATTAATGCAGACTTGGCATGCGCTAACCAACGGTCACGACGCTGATACTGAGGCTGTACGTCAATAGCTTCGCTTTCAACCATTGCTGCAACCGTCTCTAAAGACATATCAGCTGCTTGAATTACTAGACTATCTTGAGCCGAGTTAAAACGATTAACTATTTTCGTGAGTGAAGTCTTGTTCATATGTCACTTTCATCAAATCTTCGAGCCATTAGCAGGCAAAAAGGAAACATCCTCTATATAAATACTTATTGAGCCTACCTTCAGTAAAAGCAACTAACAGAGGAGACCACGGATTCCGTCCTCCCACCTCCCAAAGCCGCCCGGCAGTTTCCCCGCCCTGCCCCATAACGTCAATAGGCCGAAATATCTAGGCACTTCGGCCTATGCTAAAGAGCCCAGCTTCGTGTTTCTACCCCCCCCAACTCGTGGTCAAACAAGTACCCCAAGCCCATGTTTTTCAACCACATGCAATAGCCTTAGCGCCATGCCACTCGGTCTTTTCTGGCCTGTCTCCCACTTCTGAACGGTAGATTCGCTGGTGTTCAGGTAACGAGCAAATACCGGTTAGCTAACATGTGCTTGTTCGCGAATACGCTTGATCTCATGGGCATTGAGTTCAGTAATTGAATCCAGGCACAACTCATCGTATTCACGCATTGTTGTTTTGCTGATCGCACCAACGCCATGCAACCCTTTGGCCGCACTATGAATGGCGGCGTAAGTATCGCTCTTATGTTTCGCTGTCGTCGATTTAGTTGTCATGGCAAATCCAATAATTCCTCTTGAGTCAAAAGTGCCGAGATACTGGAATCGCTCGCACTGCTGTAATCTTTCGCCAGTTTCTTGAATGCTGCGGTAATCCCCCCTGAAATTAGCCGCAGTTAAAAGTAGAATTTTCTCAATTAGAAAGCGAGGGAGTTTTACATGAAGACATCACGATTTTCAGA
>MGWR01000043.1 GCA_001801085.1 Gallionellales bacterium GWA2_60_142
CACGCTGTCGCATGTGTTCGTGCGCATCAACCAGCTCATCGACGACCCGGACAGCAGCATGGCCGACATCGCCAAGGCGGTGAGCCAGGATCCTTCGTTTACCGTGCGGCTGCTGCGGGTCGCCAACAGTTCGTTCTACGGTTTTTCTTCCTCGATCGACACCGTCGACAAGGCCGTGTCGGTGATCGGCACAAGCCGGATACGCAGTCTCGCGCTGTCGATGTCGGTCGCCAGCAGCTTCGCCGGCTTGCCGAACGATCTGGTGTCCATGGACAACTTCTGGCGGCACAGCCTGTATTGCGCGGTGATCGCGCGCATCCTGGCCCGTAGGGCAGGGAAGTGCGATCCCGAGGCGGTGTTCACCGCTGGGCTGCTGCACGACATCGGCGAACTGGTCATTTTCAATCGCCTGCCTGAGCAGGCCAAGGATGCCTTGTTGCGGGTGCTGGACAGCGTGGACGATTTGCCGATCCACGAGGCCGAGCGGCAGGCGATGGGTTTCGATCACGCGCAGGTCGGCGCAGAACTGGCGCGCCAGTGGAACCTTCCATCGCTGCTGCAGGAATGCATCGGTTTCCATCACTCGGTCTGCGATGCAGAACACTATCCGCGCGAAGTCGCGCTGGTGCATATCGCCAATATCCTGGCGCAAATGGCGGAGATCGATACGCTGGATCAGGAAGACGTAACGGCGGTGGATGCTCATGCCTGGGAGATGTGCGGCATAGAGCGCGGCGCGGAGATCGTCGAACTGGTGGTGCGCGAAGCGCAGGAAGAGATCGTCGAGCTTGAAAAGCTGTTCATCGACTCCGGCCAATCCGCGACCCGATAACACACGGCAGGCGACCCATGGCTCCCCCTCCCATTCCCCGACCGCCACTGGTGCTTCCCGGTTTCGAGCATGTCAGGCGCAACTGGAACCATACCTACGGAACCTATGCGGCGAGGTTGCTGCCCGGCGAATATTACGTCACGTCGAATGACGAAGGGGTCTATACCACGCTGGGCTCCTGCATCTCCGCCTGCATTCGCGACCGGGTCAGCGGCATCGGCGGCATGAACCACTTCATGCTGCCGGCTTCAGCCGATGCCGACGGCTGGAAATCCACCAGCCTGAGCGCGGCCACGCGTTACGGCAACTTCGCGATGGAGCACCTGATCAATGTCATCCTGAAGCACGGCGGCCAGCGCCAGAACCTGGAGGTCAAACTGTTCGGCGGCGGGCGCATTCTGGCGAATATGACCGATGTCGGCATGCGCAACATCACCTTCGCCCGCGATTATCTGGCGACCGAGGGGCTGCGGGTGACTGCGGAGGATGTAGGGGACATCTATCCGCGCATGGTGGTCTATTTCCCGGCGACGGGGAAGGTAAGGGTCAAGCGTCTGCGCTCGTTGCACAACAACGTCATCGTGGAAGAAGAAACACGTTACCTGAGTGCCATCGAGAGCAAGCCAGTGGGCGGAGACATCGAGCTGTTCTGAACCGGCCAATCGCATCAAGGCAAAAGGGCCAGACACGCGTCTGGCCCTTTTCTGTTTGGAACTCATCCCAATTCGGCAGCTTGATACGCCGCCATAGCAATCCAGTTTTGTAGGAAGTGTCATGCTTGGCCTGAAAATCGTTGGAAATGGTTTTCTCTACAGCGTCAACGCGAGACTTAACGCTTGAGGTCGCGATAGAAATTCTCGTGTGGCCCAATGGCTTCGAGATATACCAGGCGCACTTCTTCCTCGATGGTATAGCCAAGCAAATAGAGTTGTCCTTGGCTGCGAAATTTGTAAACGTACAAATCAGCCAAATCGCCTTTCTTGCGTTCGCCAATGGAGGGCTGTTTACCAACCTCCGCGACGGCAAAATCTACGTCAGTCGCGACGTTGTCATGCAATTTCTTGTACTGGCGGGAAAACCGCCGTGTTTGTTGAATGCCGTAGCTCATGCATGACTGCGCGGGACGAATGGAGTCGCCTGATCGCGTGGTTCGCGCATTGAGGCTAAAGCCTCGGCGATGAAGCTGACAGGCAAATCGGGGTTGTCCAATGCAGCACGACCAACCGTTGCCCAGTATTCGATTTGCCCGGCTATGGTGCGGTGCTCGATCTGAGCTTCTGTCCGCGCCTGCTCGTACAGTGCATCGTCTATCCTCACTGGCATTCCCATGATCGACTCCTTGCTACAAAAGTAGCGAGCATTGTATCTCCGATATGGGAGTTCGCAAAGCGAGAGGCGGAAATAGAAAACCCCGCCGAAGCGGGGTTTCTGATTTGGTGGGCGATACTGGGTTCGAACCAGTGACCCCTGCCGTGTGAAGGCAGTGCTCTACCGCTGAGCTAACCGCCCTGAAGAGGACGCGAATTAGACCACAACGGGGTGGGGGCAGTCAACGAATTGCGGCTCTCCGATTCAAAAAATCTGCTCCGGCGGGTCAAGGGTGTTGTTACTGGTAGCGCAACGCCTCGATCGGGTCGAGTTGTGCGGCTTTCTTCGCCGGATAGAAGCCGAAGAAGATGCCCACCGCCGCGGCGACGCCGAAGGCGACTACCACCGAGCTGAACGAGATGATCACCAGGGTGCCGGTGGTCGCTTCGACCAGCAGCGCGCCGGCGATGCCCAGCAGCAGGCCGATGAGACAGCCAACCACCGAGATGATGATGGCTTCCAGCAGGAACTGCAGCAGGATGTCGCGTTCGCGCGCGCCGATGGCCATGCGGATGCCGATCTCGCGGGTGCGCTCGGTGACCGAGACCAGCATGATGTTCATGATGCCGATGCCGCCGACCAGCAGCGAGACCGAGGCGATCGCGCCCAGCAGCAGCGACATGATGCGCGTGCTCTCGGCGGCGGAGTCGGCTGCGGCGGTCAGGTTGCGCAGGAAAAAGTCGTTCTCGAAACCTTCGCGGATGCGGTGGCGCTGGCGCAGCAGTTCAGTCA
Source organism: Gallionellales bacterium GWA2_60_142 (assembly GCA_001801085.1). Classification (GTDB taxonomy): domain Bacteria; phylum Pseudomonadota; class Gammaproteobacteria; order Burkholderiales; family Gallionellaceae; genus Gallionella. Next base: position 2,933 of record MGWR01000043.1, read on the forward strand.
TTTCCTTCTCCACTGACGGCATGATCTCCTGCGTCTCGGTCTGCACCATCACCATGCGCACCGAGCCGGGGAACTGGCTGCCGAACACCTGGCGCTGCGCGGTGGTCAGCGGGATCAGGATGGTGTCGTCCTGGTCGCGACCATCCATGCCCTGGCCCTTGACGCCCAGCATGCCGAGTATCACGAACGGGCTCTGGCGGATGCGTATGGTCTTGCCGACCGGGTCTTCGTCGCCGAACAGGTTGGCTGCGGCTGTCTGCCCGATCAGCGCGACGCGCGTGGCGGAGCGCACGTCCGAGTCGGTGAATGCGGAGCCGGCGACCACCGGCCAGGAGCGCGCATCGAGATAGCCGGGCATGGTGCCGATCACCGAGGTGTTCCAGTTGTTCGGTCCGTACACCACCTGTGCGCTGCCGGTGTGGATGGGCGCGACGGCCTGTACGCCGGACAGTTCGGCGATGGCTTCGGCGTCGGCTACATTCAGGGTGTATCCGCCGCCGCTGCCGGAGCGCACGCCGCCGGCCTGGGTGCTGCCGGACAGCAGGATGAACAGGTTGCTGCCCATCGCGCTGATGCTTTGCTTGATCGCGTATTGCGCGCCCTGGCCGATGGACATCATCAGCACCACCGCACCGACACCGATCACCATGCCGAGCATGGTCAGGAAGGTGCGCAGCCGGTTCGCGCCCATTGCGCGCCAGGCTTCGCCGAGCATTGCGAGCGTCATGCGCGGTGCTCCCGCTGAACGGCATGGTCGCCGACGATGCGGCCATCGAGGAAATGCACCTGGCGCTGGGCATGCTGGGCGATGTCGGCCTCATGGGTGACCAGCACGATGGTGATGCCTTCGCGGTTGAGCGTATCGAACAGCGCCATGATTTCTTCGCCGGTGTGGCTGTCCAGGTTGCCGGTGGGCTCGTCGGCGAGGATCAGGCGCGGCCGGTTGACCAGCGCGCGGGCGATCGCGACGCGCTGCTGCTGGCCGCCGGAGATATTGTTGGGCATGGACTCGAAATATCTTTCCAGTCCGACTTTGGCGAGCAGGTCGCGCGCGCGCTGCCGGCGTTCGTCGCGCTCCACGCCGCAATAGATCAGCGGCAACGCGACGTTGTCCTGCAGCGACATGCGCGGCAGCAGGTTGAAGCCCTGGAACACGAAGCCTATGGTGCGGTTGCGCAAGCTGGCGAGTTCGTCGCGGTCGAGATTCGCGACATCGCGGCCGTTCAGTTCGTAACGCCCGGCCGTGGGTTCGTCGAGGCAGCCGAGGATGTTCATGAAGGTGGATTTGCCGGAGCCGGAAGGCCCCATGATGGCGACGAACTCGCCGACCGCTATCCGCAGGTCGACATTCTTCAGCACCGGAAACAACCCCGCGGAAGTCTCGTATGACTTGTGCAGGCCTTCGATGCGGATGACGGTGTCGGTCATCAGAACCTCATGCGCATCGGTGCGGCGCTGCTGCCAGCCGCGCCGTTCTTCGCCTGCGTGTCGCCGACGATGACCAGGTCGCCGGCCTTGAGTTCGCCGCCGAGTATCTCGGTGCTGCGGTTGTCGGTGATGCCGAGAGACACCTCCACCGGCGCCGGTTTGCCGTCCTTCAGCACATAGACCTTGCCGAAGAATGCGTCGCGCGGGCGTCCGGACGAACTTTTTCCGTTCTTCGGTTTCGCGCCATTGCCCGCGACCGGTTCGCCGTTGGCCGGCTTGAAGCGCAGCGCGGCGTTGGGCGCGAGCAGCGCATCCTTGCGTTCCGCCACGGCGATGCTCACGTAGGCGGTCATGCCGGGCAGCAGGATCTGCTCGGGATTGTCCACGTCGATCACCACGTTGTAGGTGACGACATTCTGTTGCACGGTCGGATTCATGCGTATCTGCCGCACCGTCCCCTGAAAACCGCGGTCGGGAAAGGCGTCCACGCTGAAATGCGCGATCTGGCCGACGCGGATGTTGCCGATGTCGGCCTCGGCGAAGTTCGCGTCGATCTGCATCTGCGCCAGGTCCTGCGCGATCTTGAACAGCGTCGGCGTCTGCAGGCTGGCGGCGACGGTCTGGCCGACATCCACCGCGCGGTCCACCACCACGCCGGACACCGGCGAGCGGATCACCGAGTAAGCGAGGTTGGCGCGGTCTTTCTCGACCGCCGCGCGCGCCAGCTGCAGCTGCGCCTCGGCGGCCTTCTTCGCCTGCACCGCGGTGTCGAACTCCTGGCGCGACACGTATTCCTGCCCATACAGGTTGCGCATGCGCGCCTCGTTGGCGCTGGCGAGATCCAGCGAGGCGGCGGCGCTCTGCACGCTGGCCTGGCTTTGCTTCTGTTGTGCGGTCAGCAGTGCTGCGTCCAGTTCCAGCAGCACCTGCCCTTGTTCGACCTTGCTGTTGAAATCCACATAGAGTTTCTTCACTGTGCCGGACACCTGGGTGCCGACGCTCACCAGCGACACCGGGTTGATCGTGCCGTTGGCCGACACGGTCTGGCTGAGCTCGCCTTGCGCCACGCTCTCCAGGCGATATTGCTGTTCCGTCGCGGCTCCGCCGAACTGGCGGTATGTCGCGTAGCCCGCGCCGGCGAGGGTGAGGGCGATCAGCGAGAGGACGATAGGGGAGCGCAGTGATTTGTTCATGGGAGTGCTTTCTCGGGTGCGACGGGCGACTGGCTGGAGATTGAATCTCGCGGAGCGAGACCTTGTTCCGCTCTCCTCTCGGGGGAGAGGGTTTGCAACAGGTTTGCGTCCAGGCTGCCCATGGACTGGGCGAGCGCGGCGCGGCCGACGTTCCAGTCGAGCTGGGACTGGATGCGTTGCTGACGCGCGGAGGCCAGCGCGCTCTGCGCGTTCAGCAAGTCGAGGATGCTGCCGACGCCGGCCTGGTAGCGGCCGAGCGCGACGCGCTCCGATTGCGTCGCGCTGCCCAGCAGGTCGGCGGTCGTGCGCAGCGACTGCGTCGCGGTGACGAGGTTTTGCCAGGCATTCCACACGTCCAGCGCGACCTGCAGGCGCACGCGCTCCGTCCGCGCCTGCTGCGCCACGACCTGCGCCTCGGCGGCGCGCACGCGATAGGTCGGCGCGTAGCCGGCGAACAGCGGCATGCTCACGCTGACGCCTAGCGACGAACCGCGGGAGGTGACACCCGCGGTGTTGAGCTGGGTGGTCGAGGCGGTCAGCGAGATCGAGGGTTTGCCCGCCGCGCGCGCCGCAGCCGCGCTGGCCTCGGCCGCCTTCACCTGCGCTTCGGCGGCGATCAGGTCGGGGCGATGGCGCTTGGCTTCCTCGATCAACGCGTTCACGTCCTGCTCGAAGCCCGCGGGGACGGCTTCGGCGTTCGCCGCCGCCAGCGTCACGTTGCGGTTCGCCTCCAGCCCGATGATGTTCGCCAACTCGCCGATGGCCTTTTTCAGGTTGCCTTCGGCCGCGATGCGGTTCAGCGTGGCCTGCGAGTATGCGGTCTGCGCCTGCAGCTTGTCGGCGGGCGTCGCGCTGCCCGCGAGATAGCGCGCCTCGGCGGCGGCGAAGCTGCCCTTCGCGGCACGCTCGGCCTCGCGCGCGGCATCTAGCACCGCCTGCGTCGCATGGGTCTGGTAATAGGCCTGCACCGCGGACAGGAACACCGCCTGCACCGTGCTGTCCTGCGTCGCGCTCGCCGCGGCAAGCAGCTGGCGTGCGTTCTCCAGATTCGCGGCGCGTACGCCGAAGTCGTACAGCAGGTAGGACAGCGACAGTCCCAGGGTGCGCTGGCTGGCGCCCGGCGAATTGCGGTTGCCGGAAGCGCTCAGGCTGGCGCCGGGCAGGAAGCTGCCACGGCTCGCGCCGACCTGCGCCGCCTGCACGCGCGAACTGGCCCACACCTCGCGCGTTTGCGGGTTGTTGCACAGCGCGAGGTTGACCACGTCGGGCAGGTTCAATGCGCCTTGCGGCATCGCGTCCGCGCAGGGATCGCCCACCGCGCCGTCCAGGCGCAACGCGGGCTTGAGCGGCAGCGCCGCTTCGGTGTCGAATGGATCGCTGTCAGCCGCAGCGATGCCGCTCCACAGGCAGAGCAGGGCAGGCAAGACAGTGCGTTTCAATCGCAGTCGCATAAGGGAAAGTCTTCGCATTTCGAGAGGGCAGTATAGCGGCTCATGCGCGCCCGGCACTATATGCATTTGTAAAAAAGTGTATGCCTTGAACCCGTCGTGGAACAGGGTGCGACAAAATGACGCGCGACATCATGCCGCATTCCGCTTGTCGAAAAACTTCGCTAAATTACGTCTGCCAAGTCGATGGTGGACCGATGAAGTCTCCTCCCCAAAGCCACTGCCTGTTCCCGCCATCGACTGGTGCTTTCCATTTGCCCGTATTCGATCTGTCCGGCCACTGGGGGGCTGAAATTTATCAGACATGACAGTGCGACCTGCGACATTTTGTCGCGCGACAAAATGCCACATTCCCGTCGCGGTTTTTCGTTCATAGAATCCGCCCCTGATTTTCAACCACAACCAGGGGATCGAATATGAAAGGATCGCGACTGTTCGCGCTCAGCGTGCTTGCTTTGGCTGTCAGTCAGGCAGTTTATGCGGAGGTCGGAACATTGCCGGAGGTGACGGTGACTTCGACGACCATCGATGACCGCTTCGATTCCAAGCGCGGCGAAGCCAGCAACGTCAACAACATCAGCGGCAAGAAGGTCGATGAGGAGCACGGCAAGAATATCGTCGATGTGCTGGAGTCCATTCCCGGCGTGACGGCCGAAGTGCAGAGCGGCGATTCGGTGAAGATCATGCTGCGCGGTGTGGAAGCTCAGCGCTACATGGGCGAGAAACCGGGTGTCGCGATCGTGATCGACGGCGTGCCGGTGCAGGAGCGCACCGGACGCGTCAATATCGATCTCGACAACATCGAGTCGATCAAGGTCATCAAGGGCGGCGCATCTTATCTGTTCGGCGAGGACGCGCTGTCCGGTGCGGTGATCATCACCACCAAGCGCGGCGCGAAGATGGCCGGACTCACTGCCAGCACCGAGGGGGGCAGCTTCCGCTACCGCAAGGGGCTGGTGCGCGCCGGATTCTCCAAGGGCGACTGGGTCGGTCATGTGCAGACCACCAATCGGCAGACGCTGGGTTATCACGATCAGGGCGGGTCATTTGCCGATTATCTGAATGGCAAGCTGCAATATCTGATCGACGATACCAGCGACATCGCTTTCGGCTTCGAGCAATCCAAGCGCGCCAAGGATAGCCACGGTACGGTGAAGGGCGTAACACAGGCTTGGCTAGATCCGCGCAGCTTCAGCGGCGGAAAGGATTACGCGCGCAATTACGATGTCGGTCTGGACAAGATGAATGTCACCTATGCCAAGGATTTTGGCGAGGGCGGCAACCTGCTGGTGAATACTTATTTGTTCGAGGATCACACTTTCAGTTGGTCCAATCCCAGCGGTTTTTTGCGCAACATACCCGGTTGCGGCAATGGAGCGGTGATCGTCATTGCCGCCTGCAACATGACGAATCTCAACGATGCCTACGTTAACGGCGGCGACACCATGCAAATCCAGAAAGGGTTGAAGGCGGAATGGCGCAAGGGTGGCGAGCAGGTCGGCGTCATGGCCGGGTTGGATGTGCAGGGATTTTCGGACAGGGCCGTGAACGTCAATCTGGTCGATTACACCGCGCGCGGCACAGCCGTGAGCGTGGCTAATCCATTGAACCGTGCCGGAACCGTCACCGCGGACAGCCGTTCCACGAGCGACACCAGAGCGCTCTACGGTGAATTCAAATGGCAGGCGACTGCGCCGCTGACGGTAACGCTGAATGCGCGTTACGATGACATCAGTGCGGGGTTCGAGAGTTTTATTCCGCTGACGGCGGCGCAACGTGCCGAAGGCCGGACATTGACGGGGCAGAAGCGTTTTCGCGTGATGTCCGAGCGCGCCGGGCTGAACTATGCGCTGGCTCCGGATCGCGAGGTCTACGCCAATATTTCCACCGGTTTTCGTGTGCCTACGGTCAGCCAGTTGTTCGGCGGAACCATCACGCCGACCGGCGCGGTAGCGCCCAATCCCGCCCTGACGCCGGAGAAATCCTGGAATCAGGAGATCGGTCTGCGCGCGAAGAGCGAGCTGCTCGGCATGGCGCTGGACATGGATGTCGCACTGTTCCAGCTCGACCGCAACAACTTCATCCTGAACACCGGGGGGCAGTATCAGACTGCACCGGGCGCGACGCTGGCGAACGCACTGGAGCAATACCAGAACATCGGCGGCGTGCGCAACCGCGGGCTGGAATTCGGGTTGAAGACCGATACGGGCCGCAGCCTGTCCGTCGACGTGGCTTACACCTATCTCGATGCGCGCTTCACCCGCAACGACAGTTACTGGATGGCGATGGGCTCGCGCACCGTCCCCTTGCCCTCTGTGCTGTACAACAACACCGGCAATGTCGTGCCGCGCACTTCTCGCCACAAGCTGAACCTGTCCACGCGCTACCGTCCTGTCGCGGGTTGGACCATTACCGCCGAGGCCAATGCGCAGAGCGGGATTTTTGCCGACGAGGTGAATCAGGTCTGGGTCGGCGGCCGCACCCTGTTCAACCTGATGGCCAACTACGAACTTAAGAGCGAGCGCGGCGTGAAGTGGTCGCTGTTCGGGCGAGTCGATAACCTGTTCGACCGTTTCTACTACTCCACGATACGCGGGGGTTCCGACGGTGACGGCAATGGCGTCTACAACGCCGAAGATATGTCGATCACCGTCGATCCGGGGCGAGTGTTGACGGCCGGCCTGTCGATTGTGTTCTAGGGAGAGGCGCATGAGAACGCTATCGATAATGTTTGTGCTGTTCGCCGAAGTATCCGTAGGGTGGGCTCTGCCCACCATGTCGGGCAGAGCCCGACCTACATTGGGTTCCAGCTCGCATGGCTTGAGGAGAGGCGCATGAGATCGTTATCGATGATGCTCCTATTGTTCTCCGGAGCTGCTCTGGCGGAAGCCCCTCAACCCGCAATGCCTGGAATGGAACACGCCCATCACGCCCATGCGATGCGTTCGTGGACGGACCTGCCGCTCCTGAAAACGAAGGCGGGCGGCGAGAGCCGCGAGCGTGTCATCGTCGTGCCGCAGAACATCGTGGCCGATGCCGTCGATGCGTACTCCAACAAGCTTGCCGACGAAAACGGGCGTCGCCGCTTGCCGCTGGACATGGCCGGCGCGAAGCTGGACAAGCCCGCGAGCGGCGGTTTCCACTGGCTGGCCGCGCGCGAGGAGCAGGGCGATGAGGTGCGCGTCGCATCCGCCGTGTATTACTTCGGCGAGCGCGGTGCGGAAAATCCGACGGATATGTTCATTACGCAAAAGCATGAGCTGGAAATCGTTCCGCAGCCTTATCCGCGCGAGCACTCGCGTTACCGTGCGAATGAGGACTGGAAGTTTTTGGTGCGCTTCCAGGGCCATCCAGTGGTGGGGCAGATGGTCGCACTGGAAACGCAGAACGGCACGAAGTCGGTCTGGGTGAGTGATGCGCAAGGCGTCGTCACGGTGCACCTGCCGGACGACTTCAATGCGGAGACGGATGGCAAGGAGATTGGAGGGAGTCGCGGCATGGGCATGCGAGGCTCGGATTTCGTGCTGGCCGCTCGACGCGCTGACGGCGGCAAGACCTATCTGACGGCGTTTAATGCCGCTTATGGCAAGAACGCCTTCGATCAGCGCAGCATCGTGATGGGCTTGGGCTTCACGCTGCTTGGAATGTTGGGGGCTGTGCCGTTGCTGCGTCAGCGCCGGAAGAAAAACGATATGCCCGAACAGCCAGAACAGACCGAACAGAAAGAAGAGGCCTGACATGCTGAAGAAAATTTTCCCGACGCTGGGTCGCTTCCGCTTCACCGTGCAGATCGTCATGCTGTTCGTCACCGTGTACGGCGGCGCGTTGCTCGGCAGCTACACCGTGGACCGCATCTCGCAGGCGCTGCCTTCCTTGTCCTGCGCATTCGACAAGACAACCGGCGACCACTGCATCCTGATCGTCAGCCAGCATCAGTTGCACCACCGCATCGGCGAGGCGCTGGTCAAGGCGCAGGAAATCACGCTGAAGGTGTTCGTCCCCACGCTGATCTCGGTGGCGACGTTCTTCGCGTTCTTCTTCTTTCTCAACAAGGCGTTCTGCGGTTGGGTCTGTCCGATGGGCACGGTGCAGGAATTGCTGTATCGCATCGGTCGCCGCCTTGGTCGTCCGCTCAACCGTTTCAGTCCGGACAACGTCGAGCGCGTGCGTCCGGTGAAGTGGCTGATGCTGCTGGTGTTGGCGCTGGGCCTGCCACTGATGGCGGGCATGGGTTTCGCGGCGAACGAGCTGGGCGATCCTTATTGCCAGGTGTGCCCGTCGCGCCTGGCGACCACGCTGCTGACCGCCGACACGGAACAGATCGCGGTGCGCACCGGGAAGAACATCAACTTCTTCCTCGGCGCATTGGGCAACGCGATGTTCGGCTTCGTCGTCATCGCCGCACTAGCCGCGCGCCAGCCGTTCTGCCGCATCTGCCCGCTGCTGTCGTGGAATGCGATGTTCCAGCGTCTGTCGCCGATGCGTCTGGTGAAGCAGCAACACGACAAGTGCGAGAAGTGCGGCGTGTGCGAGAAAGCCTGCCCGATGGACATCCACGAGATAGGCCGCGAGCACGGCAAGAAGGCGTTCCACGAAGACTGCACGCTGTGCGGACGCTGCGCCGAATACTGCCCGGACGACGACGTGATCCAGATCAAATTTTTCGGCATCAAACTGTTCGGCTCGTCGCGCGAGTATTACAAGCAGCGCGTGAAGCAGGAGTCGCCGGAAGGCATGCCGAAAAACAGGGTGATCTGGCTCAAGCAGGCGAAATAGCATGAGTGCCATGTTCGATCCCTCGATGCAACAAACCACGCTGTTTGCCGTCTGGCTGCTCGGCGTGTCGCTGGGGCTGACCGCCTGCACCGCAACTTGTCTGCCTTTCATGGGGACCTGGGTGCTGGGGCGCGGCGGCACGCAAGGCGAGGCGGTGCGCGACACCCTGCTGTTCGCGAGCGGACGCATTGTCGCCTACGCGCTGCTGGGCGCATTGGCGGGCGGGGCGGGGATGTGGCTGGCGGCGATGCTGAACGGCGGGACGGGCAACATCGTGATCGGCCTCGCGTCTATCGCGGCAGGGCTGTGGTTGTTGCGACCGATGGAAGCGCACAAGCCTTGCAGCGTCATGCGCAAGGCGGGGAGCACGCCGCCGTTGTTGCTAGGATTCTCGCTGAGCCTGACGCCCTGCGCGCCGCTGGCCTCGCTGCTGGCGGTGTGTGCGGCGGCGGGCAGCATCGGTTCGGGCATGGCGAACGGCGTGGCGTTCGGCCTGGGTGCCGCGCTGACGCCGCTGCTGGTGCTGCTGCCGCTGATCTGCGCCTTCGGCGCAAAGCTGCGCGAGAGCCGCGACTGGCTCACCCGCTGGATACGCTGGGGCGCGGCGGTGGTGCTGATCCTGCTGGGGCTGCGGCGCATCCTGCTGGCTATGTGAGTTGCCGGCGGCCGCTAAGCAATACCCTGTAGATGGGTAGTAGGGTAAGCAGGTGCGACAAAATGACGCACCTAGTCGTCGCTTTTTTTTCATACCATTGCCCGCTCAAAAATAAAATCAGGGGAAAGAATTATGAAGGCACGCCAAGGCAAGTTCGGCGGTTTTGCGTTGAGTCTGCTGGTCATCGCGCTGGCTCATGCGGCGTATGCGGCGGAAGACGCGGCGATGCTGGACGACGTGGTCGTCACCGGCACGCGCGAGGCGCAGAAGAAGTCGGAGGTGGCAGCGACGGTGGGCAAGGTGTCCGGCGAGCAGATGCGCGCGGCCAAGGCCGCGCACCCTTCGCAGATCATGGGGCGCGTGCCGGGCGTGTGGGTCAACGTCACCGGCGGCGAGGGCCATCAGACCGCGATCCGCCAGCCGCTGACCACCGCGCCGGTGTATGCCTATCTCGAAGACGGTATCCCGGTGCGATCCACCGGCTTCTTCAACCACAACGCGCTGTACGAAGTGAATATGCCGCAGTCCGGCGGCGTCGAGGTGACCAAGGGGCCGGGCTCGGCGCTGTACGGATCGGACGCGATTGGCGGCGTGGTGAACGTGCTGTCGAGGCGTCCGCCGGCTGCCGCCGAAGCCGAGGCGAGCGGCGAGCTGGGCAGCTTCGGCTGGAAGCGATTGCTGGTTTCCGGCGGCAACGCGTTCGGCGACAACGCTGTGCGCGCCGACCTGAACCTGACCAAGACCGACGGCTGGCGCGATGCGACGGGTTACACGCGCAACAGCGGCACGGTGCGCTGGGACCGGGTGCTGGGCGACGACGCGACGCTGAAGGTGCTGGCCACTTTTTCGCAAATCGACCAGCAGACTGCGGGCAGCTCGGCGATCCTGCTGGCCGACTATCTGAACAACCCGACGATCAACTACACGCCGATCTCGTTGCGCAAGGTGAATGCGATGCGGTTGTCCGCAGCCTACGAGAAGGAAACGAAAAGTACGCTGTTGAGCATCACGCCCTTCGTTCGCGACGACGGCATGGACCTGCTGGCTAACTGGTCGCTGGGCTACGACCCGACCATCTACAACACCAACAACCAGTCGTTCGGCGTGCTGGCGAAATACCGCATGGACTTCGAGCCGTACCGCACAAGGCTGATTGTCGGCATGGATTTCGACCACAGTCCCGGCGGTCGCAGCGAGGACAGCATTCTGGTGACCAAGGCCGGCCCGATCTACACCTCTTATGCGCTCGGCAACCGCATCTACGACTACAAGGTGACCTATCAGGGTGTGTCGCCCTATGTGCACGGCGAGATGTCGCCGACCGACGCACTGCGTCTGACCGGCGGGCTGCGTTACGACGACATGAGTTACGACTTCCGCAACAACCTGCCGGCTGCGGCGATCCGGGGAACCGGGACGGGCACGAAGTGGTACGGCCAGAGCGCCAGCACCCAAACGAATTACACCCACCTCAGTCCCAAGCTGGGCGCGACCTATGCATTCAACGACAGGCTGAACGGTTTTGCGACTTATAACCACAGTTTTCGCGCGCCTTCCGAAGGGCAGCTGTTCCGTCCGGCGGCGACCACGACCGCTTTGCAGGCGCAGCAGATTGCTGCGGGCAACCTGATGCTGAAACCAATCAAGGTGGACAGCTACGAAGCAGGCCTGCGCGGCAAGTTCGTCGCCGGCATCTCGTACGAGGCGTCGCTCTATAGCATGACCAAGCGCGACGATATTCTGACCCAGAAAGATCCGCTCACCAACGCACCGGTGTCGACCAACGGCGGGCGCACGCTGCACCGCGGTGTGGAGCTGGGCGTGTCCGCGCCGATTGCAGATACCTTGAAACTCGATGTGGCATTCAGCTATGCCAAGCACAGCTACGACAGCTGGGTGACCAACAACGCGAACTTCACCGGCAAGGAGATGGCGCTGGCCCCGCGCGTGATCGCCAACACGAGGCTGAGCTACACGCCCGGTTTCCTGCATGGCGGCAATTTCGCCGCTGAAGCGGTTTCGCTCGGCAGCTACTGGATGGACGACGCCAACACCACGAAATACGGCGGGCACGACTTGCTGAACCTGTCGGCCAGTTACCACTTCGACGGCGAGATCGAACTGTTCGCCAAGGTCAACAACCTGACCGACCGCCGTTTCGCCGAAAGCACCAATGCCACGACCGGCTATGCTCCGGGCTCGCCGCGCACGTTCTATCTCGGCATCCAGAACGTGTGGAAGTGAAGCGGCGTGTGATAGAGTCCGGGCGATGAAAAAGATACTTTTTTTGCTTCTCTTTGCGGCCTGTATCGGCCCGGCGCAAGCGGCAACTTCGCCCGCTCATGACATGACGCAGATGTGGCAGGCCATGCTGGCCAAGCCGGCGATGGCCGTCGGCGCGGCGTTCGACGAGGACGGCCGATTGTGGCGCGCGCAGGTCAGGGACGGTCATCTGTGGGTCAGCAACTCCGACGATGCGGGAGCGAACTACGGCGAGCCGGTGCGCGTGAATGCCGAGCCTGAGGCGATCGCGGCGGACGGCGAGAATCGTCCCAAGCTCGTCGCAAAAGGAGGTGCGCTCTACGTCTCCTGGACGCGCAGCCTGGATAAACCGATGACCGGCGACATCCGCTTCAGCCGCTCGCTTGATGGCGGACGCAGTTTCAGTGTTCCCGTCACCGTCAATGACAACCGCGAGATCATCAGCCACCGCTTCGACGCGATGGCGGTGAATGCGAAGGGGCAGGTTTACATCGCCTGGCTGGACAAGCGCGACCTGAGCGAGGCACGCAAGTCCGGCAAGGAATACGCCGGCGCGGCGTTGTACTACGCGGTGTCGGATGACGGCGGCAAACGTTTTCGCCGCAACGTGAAGGTCGCGAACCACACCTGCGAATGCTGCCGCACCGCGATGGCGCTGGACACCGACGGCGTGCCGGTGGTCGCGTGGCGTCATGTCTACGACGGCAACATCCGCGACCACGCCATCGTGAAGCTGGACGGCAAGGCGACGATGGCTAGACTCGGGCAAGAGAACTGGAACGTCGCGGCCTGTCCGCATCATGGCCCGTCCATCTCCATCGCGAAGGACGGCGCATACCACGCGGCATGGTTCAGCAACGCGCCGGAAAAGCGCGGCCTGTTCTACGCGTATTCGACGGACCAGGGCAAGACCTTTTCGACCCCACTGAACTTCGGCAAGCCTGCGGTGCAGGCCGCGCATCCGGCGGTGTTCAGCCTGGGCGAGCGCGTCCATCTGGCGTGGAAAGAGTTCGACGGCGAGCACACCCGTATCGTCGCGATGAGTTCCGGCGACGGCGGCAAGAACTGGTCCGCACCGGCCAGTCTGGCTTCCACTGCGGACGCCTCCGACAGTCCGCTGCTGATCGAGCGCAAGGGGCGCGTCTACCTGTCGTGGAACACGAAGAACGAAGGGCATAGAGTGATCGAGGCAAATCAATGAGGGACGCCTCGCAAAACCTACTGCGCGACTCGATTGCGGCGTTGCGCGGTATGGGTATGTGGCTTCGACATAACCTGAAGGTTAGTCTTCGCCGAAACTCGCAGTGCTCGTTTTCTCGGTCGCTGTGCTCCGTGCGCCTTGCACTCAAGCCGCTCGCTACGGTTTTTCGAGGCGTCCGGAGGCTAGGCACAGGATTGTGTTTGATGTTGTTCTGTCAGTCCGTCGCGCTGGCCACGCAAGAGCTGAAACCGTTCGAGCGCGGCAGCCAGCAGCAGATCGTTGCGGCGCGCGCGGGCAAGCCGTTCATCGTCGCGTTCTGGTCGGTGAATTGCACCTATTGCGGCGGCGAACTGGCGATGTTCGGCAAGCTGCTGAAGAAATATCCCGGCCTCGATCTGGTGCTGGTCTCCACCGATACGCCGGCGGATGACATGGAGATCGCTGCAGTGCTGGAAAAGCATGCGCTGGGCCGGGCCGAGGCCTGGGTGTTCGCCGACAGCCACGCCGACCGCTTGCGCTTCGAGGTCGATCCGGAGTGGTACGGCGAATTGCCGCGCACCTATTTGCACGGCGCGAACGCGGGCGTGCAGGCCGTCAGCGGCAAGATGGAGCAGGTTGATGTGGAACGCTGGTTAACGCGTCAGCAGCGCTGAACGACGCGGCAAACCGACATAGAATACTTGCCTTCAGATTTTCATATTTCCGATGATCGCATCCACGATACCCCAGACTACGTTGCCTGCCGCCCCTTGGGGCGAGCGGGTCGGCGTTGTCGCGCTGGTCGTGGCGGCGCATGTCGGTCTGGCGCTGGTGTGGCTGATGCAGCCGGAGCCCCCGGCTGTCGCGGTCAGCGAGATGTCGGTGTCGGTCGCGATCCAGCAGGCGGCTGTCGCGCAACCGCAAGCTCAACCCGAGCCACCGAAACCGCAGCCGCGGATCGAGCGCGCCGAGAAGCCGGCCCCGAAACAGCCGGTGCAGGAAGAGGCCGCCCCGCAGTCGGTGGCCGCACCGCCCGCAACACCTGTGTTGCCACCGGTGCAGGCTGCACCTCCTGCCGTAGCTGCCGCACCGGTGTTCGACACCGCGCCGGACTACAAGGCTGCCTATCTCAATAACCCGCGTCCGGCCTATCCTATGGCGGCGCGCCGCATGGGCTGGGATGGCAGGGTGGTGCTGAACGTAGAGGTGCTGGCGACTGGGTATTGCGGCGACGCCAGCGTGTTCCAGAGCAGCGGTCATGAGGTGCTGGACAATGCCGCGCTGCGCACCGTGAAGGGCTGGCGTTTCGTGCCGGCTAGCCGCGTGGGGCGTCCGGTCACGCAATGGTTCAAGGTACCCATCCAATTTTCACTGAAGGAAAACGAAGCATGAACGAACTGTTCTCGACCGAATCTCCCGTCGTCTCCACCACGCTGGCGCTGCTGGTGCTGCTGTCCGTGGCGACCTGGTCCATCGCGCTGATGAAGCTGCGGCGACAGTTGCAGGACCGCCAGCGCAATCGCGCCTTCCTCGCGGAATTCTGGGCCGCGCGCGACTGGTCTTCTGCGGCTGAGGTCGCTGCGCGCGGCGAGGGCGATGTGGCGCGGCTGGCGCAATCGGGTTTTGCCGAACTCAAGGCGCTGGGCGCGGAGCGCCAGGACCTGATGCACACCGGTGCGCCGCAGGAAGTGCTGGAACGCCAGTTGCGCCAGCAGGCGCAGAACATCCAGCGCAGCCACGAACGCGGCCTCGCCGAACTCGCCACGATAGGCTCGACCTCGCCCTTCGTCGGCCTGTTCGGCACCGTGTGGGGCATCATGCATGCGCTGCAGAACATAGGGCAGAGCGGCGCCGCTTCGTTGGACGTGGTCGCAGGCCCCATCGGCGAGGCGCTGGTCGCGACCGCGATCGGCATCGCCACCGCCTTGCCGGCAGTGATGGCCTACAACTATTTTTTGCGCAACCTGCGCCTGCGTGTCGCCGAACTGGACAACTTCGCGCACGACTTTTTGCGTCTTGCGCTGAAGCATAACTTCAAGGGATAAAAGCAATCGTAGGGTGGGCTCTGCCCACCATGTCGGGCAGAGCCCGACCTACATTTGACGCCGGTTCGTCCGGCTTGGGAGAGGGAATATGGCAATCGGCAACAATTCGGACGGCGACATGATGAGCGAGATCAACGTCACGCCACTGGTGGACGTGATGCTGGTGCTGCTGGTGGTGTTCATCATCACCGCGCCCTTGCTCGCGCCGCAGTCGCTCAAGATCAACTTGCCCAAGACCGATGCGGTGCAGAGTAACGACAAGCCGCAGCAGGTCAGCCTGGTGGTGGATGCGCAGGGCAATCTCGAACTGGAGAACATGCACGTCAGCGACGAGGGGCTGGCCGATCTGTTGCGCCAACGCGCCGCCGACCCGCAGTTTCAGTTGCAGATCGAGGCGGACAACGCCGTGCCTTACGGCCGCATCGCGGAATTGATGGCTCTGGCGCAACACGCGGGGGTGGGCAAGTTGTCGTTCATCACGCTGGCGAAATAACCGCCGCGGGGCAGGGTGGGCGGGATGTTTTGGGAGTCGGTGCAGGTGCGCCGGGTCGTGTTCGGTAGCAACTAAAGGAGGCTGGATATGAAGAAGGCAGCAATCGCAATTTTGTTGGTGTTGGGCGTTTCCGTTTTCAGCAGCGTATTTGCTTGTGCCGCAGGCGGCGGACACCAGAAGGACAAGGCGGGGACGAGCACACCGGCCACACCGGCGCCCGCGCCTGCCCCCGCAAAGTAATCGCAGGGAGTATGCAAGAAACAAAGGCACGCCTCGGCGCGCCTTTTTCTTTTCGGATCGGTGCCGGTTTTACCAGAAAGCCTGTAGCAGCGACGGGCTGGTTAGCTTGATGCCGGCGACGTGGCTGCCGGGGTTCGCCTCGCGTTCGGCGGGAGTCAGCGAGTTTGAGTTCCAGATGACGGTGCCGTTCAGTTTCAGGTCGATTCCGTCGGCCTGGTAACGGATCACCACATTCTCGCCAATCTCCACTTGTGCATCGACCTTTAACCGTATCCCCATCGGCGATGCATCCAGCACTTTGGAGACATTGAGGCAGCGGGCGCCGCACAGGATCTGCAACTTGCCTTTGGGCTGACGGGAAAATACGGACCGTTCTTCCTGGCGCTTTTCTGGATACATGAGTCGGCTCCCTGGTTGGGCGGCATCCGGGATGATGTCCGTGCGGATTCTCGGTCAAGCACGGGACAAGAGCAAGTACGGAATCGAAAAGCGAAACGGCAGGCCAATAAAAAAGCACGCCGGAGCGTGCTTTTTCTTTTAGTTCAGGACAGTTAGCCCTGCGCTTTGTTGCTTACCACTTGTTGCCGGGGTTTGGACCGCGGCCTTGCGAGAAGGCAGGGCGGTCGCCGTCGCGGCGCGGGGCGCTGTTGCCGCCGCGGTTGTTGCCGAAGCTGCGCTCGGCGCTACGCGGTTGCTGGCCTTGGCCGGCGAAGCTGCGGCCTTGACCGCCGAAACCGGCGCCTTGGCCTTCAGGACGAGCATGGGTGTGACGACTGTCCGGTGCGCTGTGGTGGAAACCTGCGCCGCCGTTGTTGCCGTTGCCGGTGAAGGCCGCGCTGCGGTTTCCGCCGCCGAAGCCGCCAGCGTTACTGCGATTGCCGCCGCCGAAACCGCCGCCATTGCCGCGATTACCACCGAAGCCGCCGGTGCGTGGGCCGCCGTTGCCGCGCGGACGATCCGAGGACGGGCCGCCGGTGCGCAGTTTGTATTTCGGCTCCAGACCTTCGATGGTGTGCATCTTGATGCTCTGTTCGGTGTAACGCTCGATACGCTTCAGCATCTGCGCGTCGCGGTTCGATGCGAACGAGATTGCGATACCGGAGGCGCCGCCGCGGCCGGTACGGCCGATGCGGTGCACGTAGTCTTCGGCGAACTTGGGCAGGTCGAAGTTGATCACGTGCGAGATGCCGGGTACGTCGATGCCGCGGGCGGCCAC
>MGWR01000044.1 GCA_001801085.1 Gallionellales bacterium GWA2_60_142
TGCGCGAGGAAGATCACGATGGCCAGGCCGTTGACGAAGCCCAGCATCACCGGATGCGGCACCATGCGGATGAACTTGCCGAACTTCAGCAGCCCGAAGCCGATCTGCAGCACGCCCATCAGCACCACGGTGGCGAACAGGTATTCCACGCCGTGTTGCACCACCAGCGCCACCATCACCACCGCCAGCGCGCCGGTCGCACCCGAGATCATGCCGGGGCGGCCGCCGATCAGCGAGGTGATGAGGCCGACCATGAAAGCGGCATACAGGCCGACCAGTGGATGCACTTGCGCCACGAAGGCGAAGGCGATGGCCTCGGGCACGAGGGCGAGCGCGACGGTGAGGCCGCTGAGCAGATTAGTTTTGGCTTCGGCGAAATTTTTGATGTTCATTGTTCTATTCCGGAAATAGCAGCGCTGCCCGCATGCGGGCAGCGATAACGGCGAATTTGATAATACGTGCGGCCTGCAGGGTGTACAGGCCATCGACGAACAAGTGAATTACATCGGAATTGCTCGGATTGATTAAATCGTGGAGAAATTATACACAAGCACTTTGCCCAACAGGTTGATGCTGTCCTGCACCGAGAGTGTCTCCGACACCGCAAACATCAGACCGATCAACGCGACCAGCGGGATCGTCGCCATCCACTCTGCCGCGATGAAGCGCAGCAGGAACAGCACGGCGACGATGCCGGAAGCACCGGATTGCCTGCCGCAAAACCCTCATTACACTCCAGTGCCGATACCGACAAAAATCCTATGCCTCAAGAAAAGTCAGCAGATCGTTGTTGAGCTGTTCCTTGTGCGTGTCGGCGAGGCCATGGGGTGCGCCGGCATAGATTTTCAGCGTCGCGTTGTTGATCAGTTTCGCCGATTGCAGCGCAGCGGCGCCGATCGGCACGATCTGGTCGTCATCGCCATGAACGATCAGCGTCGGCACATCGAACTTCTTCAGGTCTTCGGTGAAATCCGTTTCGGAGAACGCCTTGATGCAATCGAAGGTGTTTTTGTGGCCGGCCCGCATGCCCTGCAACCAGAACGAATCGATCATGCCTTGCGTAACCTTTGCCCCCGGCCTGTTTGCGCCGAAGAACGGGCCGCCGGCAATGTCCTTGTAGAGTTGCGAGCGATCCGCACTGGTGCCGTTGCGTATCTCGTCGAATTTCTCCATCGGCAGGCCGCCGGGATTGGCCGACGTTTTCAGCATCAGCGGCGGAACAGCGGCGATCAACGCCGCTTTGGCCAGGCGCTTCGTCCCGTGTCGCCCGATATATCGCGCGACTTCACCTCCGCCCGCCGAGAATCCGATCAGGAATATGTCCTTCAGGTCGAGTTGCTCGATGAGCGCCGCGAGATCGTCGGCGTAGGTGTCCATGTCGTTGCCATGCCAAGGTTGGCTTGACCGCCCATGACCGCGACGGTCATGGGCGATGCAGCGATAACCTTTCGAGGCGAGGAACATCATCTGCGCATCCCAGCTATCCGCACTCAGCGGCCAGCCGTGACTAAACACGACGGGCTGTCCCGCGCCCCAGTCCTTGTAATAAATCTGTATTCCGTCTTTCGTCGTGATCTTGCACATCGTTCGTCTCCTTATTTTTGGCAGGGATGCTGGCAGCACAGCGAACGCTCAACGCACAGATTTACTCTGCCGATTTCCGATGCGGGACGTGACCATGCAAGAATCAGCCCAACAGAAACCCGAGCATCAGGGTGAAAAATATCAATATCGCACTCGACATCGATATCCCCCAGAACAGAAAAGCAATCTCAACCACTGCGGTATTCTGGGCAACGAACACCACCGCAAGGCTGGCGAGAATCAGGATCAAAACCAGTTTCGAGTTCGTCTTAAGAGCCAGCATGGAAACAGATGCCTCATTTGAATTTGTCGTGCGCTTTGGACACGCCCGACTTAAGGTCTTCCCATATTTGATCTGCGGTCTCCTTGACCTGATCCCATGCTTCGCCGCTGGAATTTTCCAGCTCCTTCATTTTTTCGGTTGCCGCACGCCATTTGGTACGCAACTCATGTAGCTCCTCGGCTTGCTTGACTCTCATGCCAGCTTCCGCGCTTTCGACTTTGGCTTCCAGTAGATCGATCTTGGCACTCAGCTCTTTCAACTGAGCCTCCATTTTCTTTTTGTATGCGTCTTTAAGTTCCATGACCTGCTCCTTGAAAATGAGGGGGCTATCAATTTCAAATATAGTTGAAGCGACAGGTATTCAAATGCAGATAACTCTGTATTTTTGGTTGCGGGATGCAGTAATTACCTCACGATGGCTGGCCGCACATAATCAGTTTTCCATGCGCTGATGGGCGGCATTGTTGGCAGCATTCTTCTCTGCCAGGGTTTTAATCAGTCTTTCTATCCCGCCTTGTTTCACTTCTCGGGTAAATACACTGCGGTAAACGACGATGAGACTCACACCCTCCACCGTAAAGTCGAACACTTTCCATCCATCAGGCGTTCTCTTCAACTCATAATCCACGGTGATTCGTTGCTCGTCCGGTTTGAGAATGAGCGTTTTAACGGTCACTTCGTCAACATCCGCATGCGTCTCGACCGGCATGACCTCCACCGTCTGATTCTGGTAGCGCGCGAATGCGTTGGTATAGGTGTTCACCAAAAGGTTGCGGAATTCCGTCACCAGCGTTTGCTTTTGCGTCGGCGTTGCTCTGCGCCAATTCTTGCCGGTCGCAAGCCTCGTCATGCGCACGAAATCGAAATGCGGCAATACCTTGGTATCCACCATCGCCAGAAGGCGCTCCCGATTGCCTGCCGGATCGCCGCCTTCCTGTTTGACGACTGCCAACACATCATGAGCGATGTTCTTGATCAGCACATCCGGCTTGACTGGCTCCGCGCGCGCGACCATCGATGCAACCGTCAATATCCACAGGAAGCACAGCATAGCAATTCTCTTCATCGCATCCTCCTGCATATTTGTTGGCCGTATCTGTCTTGCTACAGATACTCAGAAAATGCATCAATAGCGAAGTTTAACTATTCAAATCGAATAAGCTGTAAGGCCGATGCCTTAGCGAACGCAGGCAATCGCTGTATATGGCCACTTATGACACAGGCCACTTTACAATCGCGACCGAGGCTCCCATCGAAGTGCCGCTGTATTGGGTGTGGTGTATCCGCCGAGGCGCAGCCAAGGCTGGCGCGAGCGCAGGGACGCGTCTACACCGTGACGCGCGGCACGTAACTTGTGAGCAAGCCCTGATGCAAATTGGAGAATCGAAACAAGCTGGCTAGTGTGGCGTTTGAGAAATTCCGGTGCTCTCTTTTTTTCTCAGCGCACGACCATACGACTTCTGCATCGCGGGCAGCGGATAAAGCATCACCAGCAATGCGGTCAGCGTGATGCTGACCAGCACCACCATGTAGGTCGTGTCGCGGATCACCTCGCCGCCGGCGACGCCGTATTGCAGCGGCAATGTCGCCAACACGGCGGCGGCCAAACCTTTCGGAGCCAGCATCGACACGATTGCGGTATCGCGCAGGCTGTACTCCTGACTGCGGAAAACAAAGCGCGTCAGCATCAACCGCACGACATAAACCAGCACCACCATGGCAAGCGCCACGACAGCCAGCTCTACCGCGCCGAAGTGGATGGAGATGCCGAGATAGACGAAGAAGTAGGTCTTCAGCAGGAACACCGCCTCGCGGTAGAAGGTCAGGTCCATGTCGTTCAGCGGCACGATGTTCCGGTCGATGCGGTCGAACTTCGTCAGGCCAAATTTCTCGAAATTGGTCAGCGTGATGCCCAGCGCCAGCGCGGCAATCGCGCCCGAGAAACCGAGCATCTCGGTCAGCCCGTAGACGATGAACACATAGGCCAGCGTCGAGGAGATCGTGTTCGGAAAGTCGCGCACCTTGCCCAGCACCAGCAGCCAGCCTATGCCGCCCAACACGCCGATCACCGCGGCGAAGACCAGCGCGGACATGACACCGCCGACCAGCCTGCCCGGCTCGACACCGCCCTGAGTGTAGATTTGCAGCAACGCGAACACGCCGACGATACACAGCACGTCGGTCAGCGCGGACTCCAGCACCAGCACGGTGGCCGGCTTTTCGGACAACTGCAACGCGCCCACCATGGGGATGACCACGGCGGAGGAGGTGCCGCCCAATGTGGCGCCAAGCAACAAAGCGGGGAGCAGCGACAAATCGAGCGCGGCATAACCGATGAGCGACACGATGACAGTGGTCAATGCGAAACACCAGAACGTCAACATGCCGGTGGTCGCCAGCGACTTGCCGAGCACGTCCAGGTTCAGCGAAGTGCCGCTCTCGAACAGGATCACCACCAGCGCGATGGTCGCGATCAGCGAACCGATCTTGCCGAAGTCCTCCGGCGTGACGATGCCCAGCAGCGGTCCGATCACGATGCCAACCAGCATCAGCACCAGCACGTCGGGGATATTGGTCTTACGGAATTGCAGCGACAGAAAGTGCGCGAAGAACACCATCAGCCCGATGACAAGTATTGTTGTCGACATCAGGAACCTCCATTGCAAACGGTCGGGGATTATACCCGACGCCGCAACGCCGACGACTCGGGGCGGCTCACATGTCCGACAGCGGCTTCTTGGCCAGCTTGTCGTCCCTGACCTGCAACTGTCTGATGACCATTTCCAGCGATTCGTCGAGCGACGCGATGGCTTCCGGAGACAGCGCGCCCAGCGCCTCCGGCAGCACGCCCTCGGCCGGTCCGGGCGCCTTCCGGACCAGACGGGCTGCGCCGTCCGCCAGACGCAGGCCGACGCGGCGCTGGTCTTCCCGGCTGCGCTCCTTGACGATCAGGTTGCGTCCAACCAATTTTTCCACCAACTGGCTGCAGGTCGATTGATGGATCGACAGCCGCTCCGCCAGTTCGGATACGCCTATGCCCGGGGTGCGCCCGACTTCCTGCATCACCCACAATTGCGAGCCGGTGACCCCGCAACTCTTCTCGACCTCGCGAAAATGCTGGCGCACCGAGCCGTAGATGATCCTGAATTTTTTCAGCACCTCGTGGGCGGGCTGATTCATGTTGCGAGCATTCAAGTCATTCTCCAGAAATACCAAGTTGCTCTTCAAAAATATAGGAGCCGCCGCGTCGGCGGCCTCGTTTCAAGGTTTGCAATATAACGTCGCATCAATTATATTGGTATCAATATATTTTGCCGCGACGCCGGCATCGGCCAATCCGGCATCCCACGCGCAAGCCTTGCGCGTGGTCGCCATGGACAACGCAAATCGCCCCGATGATACAGAACCTGCATTTCGAACGACTCCTTTCGCAACGCCCCGTCTCCGGCAAGACACGGGGAAACACGGTCGAGCTGTTCGGCGAGGTGCTCGCGGATGTCTTTCCGGACCGGACGGTGTTGGGCGGCGCTCCGTTCAACGTGGCCTACCATCTCAAGCATTTCGGACAGAACCCCGTGCTGGTCAGCCGCCTCGGCCACGATGCCCTGCGCGACAAGGTGCTGGAGACGATGGAACAGACAGGCATGACGACGGTGGGCATGCAGTGCGACATGAGCCACCCCACCGGCCAAGTGATAGTGCATATCGACGAAACCGGCCACCGCTTCGACATCCTTCCGCAGCAGGCCTACGATTTCATCCATCCCGCAGTGGTGCGCATGACCGCGCTCTCCACCCACCCTGTGATGATCTATTACGGTACCATGGCGCAGCGGAACGAGACTTCCCGGCGCGCGCTGAAGAGCCTGCTGCGCAGCACCGATGCGCTGAAATTCCTGGACGTCAACCTGCGCGCGCCCTGGTACGACGAGGAGACGCTGCGGAAATCGCTGCAGAACGCGGACATCGCCAAACTGAACGACGAGGAGTTGCGCGAACTGGCCGACATATTCGGCCTGCCCGACGGCGACCCACAGGATCAGGCCCGTGAACTGCTGGAGCGATTCGATCTCGACCAAGTCGTGGTCACCTGCGGCGCGGCCGGCGCCTGGCGAGTTGGCCGGGACGGGGCTACGATCCAGGCCGGCCCGGCAAGCCCGGTCGGGCAGACGGTCGATACCGTGGGTGCAGGCGACGGTTTCGCCGCGGTCATCCTGCTGGGCAGGCTGCTGAACTGGCCCGCGGCGCTAGCGATGGAGCGGGCCAACGCGTTCGCCGCGGCGATATGCGGCATCCGCGGTGCCATCCCCGACGACGCCGGTTTCTACAAGCCATACACGGAGGGCTGGAATCTGTGAAAAAGCAACCGTCCGGACATCCCTTGTACCTGATGCTAATCAGTATCCACGGGCTGATACGCGGCCGCGACCTCGAACTGGGACGCGATGCGGACACCGGCGGTCAAACCAAATATGTCGTCGAACTCACCCGTGCGCTGGCCGCAAGACCGGAAGTCGGCCGGGTCGTGCTGCTGACCCGGCGCGTCGTCGATCCGCAGGTAAGCGCGGATTACGCAGAGCCGTTCGAGCCGCTGTCGGACAAGGCGGCCATCGTCCGCATCGAGTGCGGAGAACAGAAATATCTGCGCAAAGAAATGCTGTGGGACTCGCTGGAGAACTTCTCGGACAACGCGCTCGCCTACATCAAGAACTCCGGCCATGTTCCCGACGTGATCCACAGCCACTATGCGGACGCCGGCCATGTCGGCTCGCGGCTTGCTCATCAGTTGGGCGTGCCGCTGGTGTACACCGGCCACTCGCTGGGACGCAACAAGCGCCAGCAACTGTTGGCCAGCGGCATCCGACGGGATGAGATCGAAACGACCTACAACATTTCCCGCCGCATCGATGCCGAGGAAACGACGCTGGGCGTGGCCGAGCTCGTCATCACCAGCACGCAGCAGGAGATCGAGCAACAATACGGCCTCTACGACTTCTACCAGCCCGAACGCATGTGCGTGATCCCGCCCGGTACGGATCTGACGCAATTCTTCCCGCCCCAGGGCGACGAGGACAAGGCGGACAGCGGCATCGCGCACGAACTGCGGCGCTTCTTCGCGCAGCCTGACAAGCCCGTCATCCTGGCGCTGTCTCGTCCCGACCCGAAAAAGAACATCGTCTCGCTGATCGAGGCTTACGGCGAATCCCCCGAATTACAGCGGGCCGCCAACCTGGCGATCATCGCCGGCAATCGCGACGACATCCAGGATATGGATGCGGGCGCGCGCGGCGTGCTGAACGACATCCTGCTGGCGATAGACAAATACGACCTGTACGGCAAGGCGGCCTATCCGAAACACCACCGGAGCGAGGATGTCGCAACCCTGTACCGCATCGCGGCCGCATCGCGCGGCCTGTTCGTGAACCCGGCGCTGACCGAGCCTTTCGGGTTGACGCTGATCGAAGCGGCCGCCTGCGGCCTGCCGCTGGTGGCGACCGAAAACGGCGGCCCGGTGGACATTTTGCGCAATTGCCGCAACGGCTACCTGATCGACCCGTTGGACAAACCTGCGATGGCGGCGACGCTGCTGAAGGCGCTGGACGACGAGGCGCGCTGGCGGCGCTTTTCCGACAACGGCATCCGCGGCGTGCGCCGGCACTATTCGTGGCAGGCGCATGTGGAAAAATACTTGGCGACCCTGCGCCCGCTGGTCGAGAAAACCGAGCCGCTGCAGCGGATGAGCCTGAGCCGCCGTCCCGGCATGTTCCGCAGCCGCGCGCTGTTCACCAGCATCGACCTGAACCTGGTCGGCGACAGCGCCTCGCTGGCGGATTTCCTGAAGACGATGCAGGCGAACCGCAAGGCGATCATCTTCGGCATCGCGACCGGACGCCGCCTGGACGACGCGCTGAACACGCTGAGGCGGCACAACATCCCCCAGCCCGACGTGCTGATCTCGGGACAGGGAACCGAAATTCACTATGCCCCCAACCTGACTCAGGACACCGCGTGGGCGAACCACATCGACCACCTGTGGAACCCGCGAGCGGTGCGCGACCTGCTGCGGGACATGCCGGGACTGCAACTACAGCCCCGCAGCCATCAGGGCGCGTTCAAGATCAGTTACTACATCGACCCGACCGTCGCCGACATCCAGGCCATCCGCCAGTTGCTGTTGCGCAACGAGCAGACGGTCAACACGGTGTTTTCCTTCGGCCAGTTCCTCGACGTGCTGCCGATCCGCGCCTCCAAGGGACTCGCGCTGCGCTGGTGCGCGGACCAACTGGGGTTCCCGCTGGAAAACACGCTGGTTGCCGGCGTCACCGGCGCGGATGCGGACATGCTGCGCGGCAACACGCAGGGCACGGTCGTGGACAACCGCCACCTGACGGAACTGTCTGACCTGGCCAACATCGAGAACATCTACTTCGCCCAGCGCCAGCATGCGGCGGGCATCCTTGAGGCGATGGAGCATTACCGCTTCTTTTCCGACGACAGGAGCGCATCGTGAAAAAATACCTGCTCTGCACCGACCTGGACCGGACGCTGATTCCAAACGGCACGCAGCCGGAATCGCCGGACGCCCGTGCGCTTTTCAGGCGTCTGGCGGCGCGGAAAGACGTTGCGCTGGCCTATGTCAGCGGGCGTCACCGCGCCCTGATCGAGCAGGCGATCGCCGACTACGACCTTCCCCGCCCCGACTATGCCATCGCCGATGTCGGCTCGACCATCTATCAGATGACTGGCGGCAACTGGCGGTCATGGGACGACTGGGACGACTGCATCGCGCCGGACTGGGCCGGCCTCGCGCGCGACGAGCTCTATGCGCTGCTGAGCGTCTTCACCGTGCTGCGCCCGCAGGAGGCGGAGAAGCAGGGCCACCACAAGCTCAGCTTCTATGCGTCGCCTGAAACCGACGCGCTTGCACTACTCGACGAAATGGACAGGCGGCTGAAACAGGCCGGCATCAGGGCGAACCTGATCTGGAGCGTGGACGAGGCGCACAAACTGGGCCTGCTGGACGTGCTGCCGTCCGGCGCGAACAAGCTGCACGCGATCCGCTTCCTGATGCAGAAGCAAGGCTTCGATATCGAACACACGATGTTCGCCGGAGACAGCGGCAACGATATGGACGTATTCCTGAGCGACATCCCCGCCGTGCTGGTCGCCAACGCCCATGCCGACGTGAAGGCCCGCGCGGCACAGGCCAACCCGTCCGCGCTGTACATCGCCCGCGGCGGCTATCTGGGCATGAACGGCAACTACAGCGCCGGCATCCTCGAAGGCGCGGCGCATTACTGGCCGCAGGCGGATGCCTGGCTGCGCGAAACGGACTGAGCCATGTACGAACAAGCCTCCCACGCACTGCTGAACGAAATCCTGCTGGATCTGAAACCCGAGATCGGCAACTTCCGACTGCGCCATTTCTACACCCGTCTCGGCGCGAATTTTTACAACATCCACTCCCTGTTCCACCTGCTGTACGGCGACCGCCCGGACTTCAAGGAGCAGATGGTCAGCCTGGTCGAGACGCTCGCGCTGCGCTACATCGAACGCGCGCCCCATCTGCGCAAGTCCGACCTCGCACGCGAACGCGACTACAACTGGTTCCTCAGCCAGAAGTGGGTCGGCATGGCGCTGTATTGCGACCGCTTCGCCGGCGACCTGAAGGGCTTGCGTGCCAGGCTGCCCTACCTGCAGGAACTGGGCATCAACCTGGTGCACGTGATGCCCATCCTCGACTGTCCGGAAGGCGCCAGCGACGGCGGCTACGCAGTGCGCGATTTCCACAGGGTGGATGCGCGCTTCGGCAGCAACGAGGATCTGGAAGCGCTGGCCGCCACGCTGAAGAAGCGCGACATGCTGCTGGTGCTAGACGTGGTGGTGAACCACACCTCGGACGAGCACGAATGGGCGCAGCGCGCGCGCATGGGCGAGAAGAAATACCAGGACTATTACTACGTGTTCGACAACCGCGAGATTCCCGATGCCTACGAGGAAGCCATGCCGGAAGTCTTCCCCGAGACCGCACCGGAAAATTTCACCTGGAACGAGGCGATGGGCAAGTGGGTGATGACGGTGTTCAACAACTACCAGTGGGACCTGAACTACCACAATCCGGCGGTGCTGATCGAAATGGTGGACATCATCCTGTTCTGGGCCAACAAGGGGGTGGACATCCTGCGGCTGGATGCGGTGGCATTCCTGTGGAAAAAACCGGGCAGCACCTGCCAGAACGAGCGCGAGGCTCACCTGCTGCTGCAACTGATGAAGGACTGCTGCCAGGTGACCGCGCCCGGCGTGCTGTTCATCGCCGAAGCCATCGTCTCGCCGGGGGAGATCACCAAGTATTTCGGCGACGACGCGATCATGGCCAAGGAATGCGAGATCGCCTACAACGCCACGCTGATGGCGCTGCTGTGGGATGCGGTGGCGACCAGGAACGCAAGGCTGCTGAACCTCGGCGTCCAGCACCTGCCGGCCAAGCTGGAACGCGCGACCTGGCTGAACTACGTGCGCTGCCATGACGACATCGGCCTGGGCTTCGACGACAACGACGCACGTCTGGCCGGCTACGACCCGGCCAGCCACCGCCGCTTCCTGATCGATTATTTCACCGGGCGCTTCGAGGGCTCCCCGGCCCGCGGCCTGCCTTTCGGCGAGAACCCCAAGACCGGGGATGCGCGCATCTCCGGCTCCCTCGCCTCGCTGGCCGGCCTCGAATCCGCGCTCGAAAGCGGGAGCGAAGAAGCCATCGATACTGCGATCAGAACCATCGTGCTGCTGCACGCGACGATACTGTCGTTCGGCGGGCTGCCGCTGTTCTACTACGGCGACGCGATCGGCATGCTCAACAACGTGGAATACCTGGCCGACCCGGCCCAGCGCGACGACAACCGCTGGGCGCACCGCTCCCGCTTCGACTGGGACCAGGCGCAGAAACGCCACCAGCCGGGCACGGTGGAACAGCGCATCTTCGGCGCGCTGAAAAAACTGATCGCGTTGCGCAAAGAGACCCCGGCCTTCTCGGACTTCGACAACCGCGAGGTGCTGGCGACAGGCAACCCCAACCTGCTGGCGCTGTACCGGAACGCCAGGCCGAACGCGCGCGTGCTGGTGATCGGCAACTTCAACGACCACCCGCAGACGCTGGATGTCGCCCCGCTGCGGGTCAGGGGGCTGTTCCAGCAGGACAGCATGCTGGACCTCTGCACCGGGACGCGCATTGCGCTGGACGACGGCATGCTCGCCATTCCGCCGCTGTCGTTCTACTGGCTGACCGACTGACGTCCCTGGAGATCACGATGATTACGAAATGTCTTTTTCCCGTTGCCGGCTACGGCACCCGTTTTCTGCCCGCCACCAAGGCGCAACCCAAGGAGATGCTGCCCATCGTGACCAAGCCGCTGATCCAGTACGGCGTGGAGGAAGCGTCCGATGCCGGCATGCGGAACATCGCCTTCGTCACCGGGCGCGGCAAGCGCGCCATCGAAGACCACTTCGACGTCACCTACGAGTTGGAAGACCAGATCAGCGGAACCAGCAAGGAAAGCCAGCTGGACTGCATACGCGAACTGATAGACCGCTGCACCTTCTCCTATACGCGCCAGACCCACATGCGCGGCCTGGGCGATGCGATCCTGACCGGCGAAACGCTGATCGGCAACCAGCCGTTCGGCGTGATCCTCGCCGACGACCTGTGCGTCGGCGAACCGGACAGCGTGATGGCGCAATTGCTCCGCGTCCACGAAAAATACGGATGCAGCGTCATCGCCGTCGAGGAGGTCGATCCCGGCGACACGGACAAGTACGGCATCGTCAGCGGCCAGCCGCTGGAGGACGGGCTGATGCGGGTCGAACACATGGTGGAAAAACCGTCGCCGCAAGAAGCGCCTTCCAATCTCGCGGTAATCGGGCGCTACATCCTGACCCCTGATATATTCGACATCCTGCGGAACACGCCGGCGGGCAAGAACGGCGAGGTGCAACTCACCGACGCGCTGCACACCCAGGCGAAAAATGGCAAAGTCATCGCCTGCCGCTTCCGGGGACGGCGTTTCGACTGCGGGAGCGTCGAAGGCTTTGTGCAGGCCACCAACTTCTTTTTTCAACGCCACCAGACGGCGGCATAATCGCCCGTGCGCACCGTACGCATATCGGAAACCATTTCATGAACAGCACCACTTTCTTCAATTACCTGCATGTCCCCAGAGAACTGGTGCATGTCGTCGTCATCCTGCTGCTGGCCTGGTTGCTGATGCGGCTAAGCCGCAAACTGATCCGGCTGTTCCGCGACTACACCAACAGCCGCGCGGCCACGGCGGACGAAAAGCGCCGCATCGAAACGCTGGCGCGCGTGTTCCGCTACATCGCCACCGTGATGATTACCTTGGTCGCAGGTATGCTGGTGTTGAGCGAGGCGGGTATTTCCATCGCGCCCATCCTCGGCGCGGCCGGCGTGGTGGGACTTGCGGTCGGTTTCGGCGCGCAGAGCCTGATCAAGGATTTTTTCAACGGTTTTTTTCTGTTGCTGGAGAACCAGATACGCCAGGGCGACGTGGTCGAGATCAGCGGCAAGACCGGAGCCGTTGAGGACGTTACGCTGCGCTATGTGCGCTTGCGCGACTTTGAGGGCAGCGTGCATTACATTCCCAACGGCCTGATCACCACCGTGACCAACAAGTCGCGCGGCTACGCTTACGCAATGGTGGATGTGAGCATCGCCTACCGCGAGAGCATAGACGAGGCTTGCGCGGTGATGCGCGAAGTGGCCGTCAAGCTGCGTGAAACGGAAGGCTTTGCCGAGAAGATACTGGAAGACATCGATATCGCCGGCGTGCAGGACTGGGGCGATTCGGCGGTGGTTATACGCTGCCGCTTCAAGACGGTGGCACTGGAGCAATGGGGCGTGCGCCGCGAATTTCTACGACGCCTGAAAGACGCCTTCGATGCGCGCGGCATCGAGATCCCCTATCCGCACCTGACCGTCTATGCGGGACAAGACAAGCAGGGCAATGCGCCCGCATTCCGCATCGCCGGCAACGATACTTGCGCCGAGCCAGCCGGTGGCGACAATGACGCATGAAGTGACGTCGTTCGACCGAAGCGCGGACCGCCGCTGGTCATGGGTCTTCATGGCTTGGCTGGTGGCAACGGCGTCCACGCTGGGCGCGCTGTTCCTCGGCGAGGTCATGGGCTACACGCCCTGTTTGCTCTGCTGGTATCAGCGCATCGCGATGTTCCCGCTGGTGCTGGTGCTCGCCGCCGGCCTGTTCCCGTTCGATCCTCGCGTGGTGCGTTACGCGCTGCCGCTGGCCGTTGCAGGCTGGCTGCTGGCGGCATTCCACCTGGCGCTGGTCGCCGGGTGGATACCGGAGAACATCAAACCCTGCCAACAAGGCGTGCCCTGTTCCGACGTGCAGATCACTTGGTTCGGTTTCGTGACCATTCCATTGCTGTCCGTGATCGCGTTCTCCATCATCGCGGGACTCTTGCTCGCGACCCGACTCAAAGGTGAAAAATGAAACAACAGACTCTGTTCATCGGCTCCGCCATCGTCCTGCTTCTGGTCTTCGTCGCCGGCATATTCGTCTACAGCGGACAGAAAGAAAAAGAAGCCAATCAACTCGCCGAGGCGAACCGTGCAGCGCTGCTCCGCATGCATGCGCCTACGCTGGGCAAACCCGATGCACCCGTCGTCATCGTCGAGTTCCTCGATCCCGCCTGCGAGACCTGCAGCGCGTTCTATCCGCGGGTCAAGCAACTGATGGCGGCGCACCCGGACAAGATACGCCTCGTGCTGCGCTACGCACCGTTCCACAATGGTTCGAACAAGGTCGTCGCAATCCTGGAAGCGGCGCGCAAGCAGGACAAGTTCTGGCCCGCGCTCGAAGCGTTGCTGGCGACGCAGGCAAGCTGGGCGCCGCACCATACGCCGCAGGCGGCATTGGCGATGAAGCAGCTCGGCGGGCTGGGATTGAACATGGAGCAGATGGCTTTCGACATCACTGCACCGGAGATCGAAAAGCTGATCGCACAAGACCTTGAGGATGCGCGCGTGCTGAACGTGACCAAGACGCCGGAATTTTTCGTCAATGGCAAACCCTTGCCCCGTTTCGGTTTCGAGCAGTTGAGCGCACTGGTCGCACAGGAATTGGCGAACATCCCGGCGCGCTGAAGCCCGCGACTCGGGGTGCGATTCAAAGTGATGTAGATATAGTGGCCGTTGAGCTGACAGTTCCTTCCCCCTTGCAGGGGGAAGGGTAGGATGGGGGTAGAAATGTTCGGGATGGCACATAACGCTTCCCCCTCCCCAGCCCTCCCCCTGCAAGGGGGCGGGTTCCTCGATTCTTACAAGCCCCAGCGGAATCCGCATTTTTTCGGGTGTTACAATCGCCCGCTTATTCGTAGAGCAGGAGCAACATCATGCCGAAAATATTGCGCGTCGGCCTGGTAGGCCATGGCAAGGCGGGACAAGCCGTCGCCAACATATTGAGCAATGACCCGCGTTTCGAATTGCGCTGGATCGCGCGCCGTTCGGTCGCGGGCCAATCCCATACCCATCCCGGAACGGATGTTCCCATCGTCGGCATCGAGCAGCATCCCTACGCCGAACTGTTCGAGAGCATGCCCGTGGATGCGCTGGTGGATTTCTCGTCGCCGGAAAGCATTCATGCCTACGGCGAAGAGGTGCGCAGGCGCGGTGTCACGTTGGTCAGCGCGATCTCGGCCTACTCGGAAGACGACCTGGCCTACGCCCGCAGCCTCGGCGATAACACGCGCGTGCTGTGCTCGCCCAACATCACGCTGGGCATCAATTTCCTGATCGTCGCGGCCAAGCTGCTGCGCAAGATCGCGCCCTTCGCCGACGTGGAAATCGTCGAGCAGCATTTCAGGGAAAAATCAGAAATCTCCGGCACCGCGCGCAAGATCGCCGAGACCCTGGAAGTGGACGGCGAGCGCATCACCTCGCTGCGCCTGGGCGGCATCGTCGGCCACCACGAAGTGATCTTCGGCTTCCCGCACCAGACCGTGCGCCTGACCCACGAATCCATACGGCGCGAAGCATTCGGCACCGGTGCGGCCTTCGCGCTGACCCAGCTCGCCGATTGCGCCAACGGCTTCTACACCTTCGACGACCTGCTGCTGAACCTGATGCGCGCGGAACTGCTGGGTGCGGACGCCTCCTGAGCATCCGATTTTTTCTTTACTGACGTTCGTGTTCCTTCCGCCATATGCCATGAACAGCCAGCGCAGCGATAGATATGAAGGTCTGTTTTTCGGCCTTATGTGGAGCGCTACATAAGGCCGAGGAGCGATCATTCTTAGCAAACGAGATGATCATTTCCAACGGGGCGATATCAGCAACAAGCAATGCAACTCAGAATGACCGCTTTGGCCCGCTTACTTGTTGTCGGCGTCGACGGCCAGCCTGAGCATTTCGAAGATGTCCGGGATGGCCGCGCTCACCCGGTCCCAGTTCGGGATCAGCGGATTGCCCATCGGGTTTTCCACGAAGGCCTGCGATGCCATGGCGATGGCTCTGGAGAACGCCTCCACCGCCTTGGCCTCTTCGTGCCGGTCGAAGGTCAGCCCGTTGATCATCGCGTCCGCCTCGTATTTCATCAGCGTATCCTCGGCCTGCCGGAGATAGGTCACGATCAGCGACCTGAACATCCCTTCCGAGAAGACTACGCCGTCCGATGCCAGCGTGCGGAAGATGGATTTGCAGATGTCCACCGACATCTTCATCAGCCCCTTCTCCGCGTCGTCCGCCGAGAGTATCTGGTGTTTGTGTTCGTAGGTCGTGGCGATGTCCACTTGGCATACCCGGCGCGGTGAATAGTTGCGGTACACCTCGGCCAGCGAACCGACCTCCAGCCCCCAGTCCGACGGGATGCGGTTGATGCGCGCCAGATCGGTGCTCATGCTGAACTCGCCGGCCAGCGAGTAGCGGAAGCTGTCGAGGAACGCCAGGAAGCCGTGCTGCCCGGTCAGTTGCTGTAGCGAGCGCACCAGCGGCGTCACCAGCAAGCGGGTCACGCGGCCGTTCATCTTGCTGGTCACCCGGCTGTAGTAGCCCTTGCAGAACACATAGTTCAGGTTGGGGTTGGCGACCGGATAGCAGAGTCGGCCGAGCAGTTCGCGGCTGTAGGTGACGATGTCGCAGTCGTGCAGCGCGATGACGTCCGACTTGCCGCGCGCCAGCACATAGCCGTAGGCCAGCCATGCCGAGCGCCCCTTGCCGCGCAGCCCCGCGTCCAGCCCGTTGCGCGTCAGCGTCTCGTACACCTCGCCGATGCGCTTGCCGTTGTTATGGATGATCTTCACCTCGGTCTGGATAGGCGACATGAATTCGCGCACGCGCCTGAAGTCGTCTTCCGTGGCCTGGTCGAGCGCGAGCACGATCTCGTTCAGGTACTTCACCTTGGAGAGCTCCTGCACGATGCCCGGCATCGCCGGCCCCTCGAACTCGGAATACAGCGCCGGCAGCACCAGCGCGATCGGCCGGGTCTTGGCGAAGCCGAGCAGTTCGGACTCCAGCCGCTCCAGCGAAGGCTGGCCCAACTGGTGCAGCGTCGTGATGATTCCGGTCTGGTAAAAGTCGGTCATGGCACACCTCCGGTCAAATATGTTCGATGTCGTCCTGATTCTCTTTCGGTTTTTCCTCAGCGATTTCCCGCTCGATGATCCGCTGGGCCGCACCGATGCCGCCCACGCCGAAAGCGATGGCGAGCGCGACCACGACCCCGCCGAACGTGATCGAGAAGGCGGCCAGCACGATGCTGGTGGCTATCTGCAACTGCTCCATGACCATCGCCAGAATCATCAGCATCAACAAGGCGCGTATGACTTCGCCCAGCAGCTTCGCGTAATGGAATCCAGCGTTCGCCGCGGCGATCAGCACGGCGCGGCTGACAAAACCGGAAACCACATAACCGATCAGCAGGATCATCGTCGCCGAGAAGACGCGCGGCAGATAAGAGAAGAACTCGCCGACCATGCTGTCTATCGCCGCCACCCTGAGCGCGCTCAGGCCGACCATCAGCGTGACGATGGCCAGCATCCAGAACGCGACCGCGCCGACGACGACCGAAGGCTTGACCCACAGGTCGCCCTTGCGCATCAGCGTGGTGAAACCCATACGGTCAGACCAACTGTCGAAGCCGACCGCCGCCAGGAATTTCAGCAGGATCGCCCGCAGCAGCTTGGCCAGCAGCAGCCCGATCCCGATGATCACCAGCATCGCCAGCAGGTTGGGCAGGAACTCCTTGAACCTGAGCAGCATTTCCTGCAACGGCTCCAGAATCAAATTGATAAAGTCCATCATGGTCGTCTCCTTGGTAACGTTATTTCCAGCGGGACAGCAAGTATTCCTTGCCGTTTTCAAAATCTTGGCAGAGCCGCTCGACGGCCTCCTCCGCCTCGTGCTGCGCCAGCGGTTCGACCTCGATCACGAACGCCGCGGTCTTGCCCATGTAAAGCGGCAGCAGCGACTTGATCAGATGCTCTCTGGGCAGCTTTCTCTGGTGGAAGGCAATGGCATAGTCGTACACGATCCGCGCCCACAGCCCGGTCGGGAAACGGAATTCCCCGTCGCCCGCTTCGCCCAGCCTCTCCACCTCCTGCAAGTCGCCCGCACCGAGGATGTCCATCCATATCTCGCGTAGGTTGACCAGCCCTTCCCTGAACACCTTCAGCATCCGCGCGGTGTTCACGTTCACATGCTCCAGCCCGACGGTGTACTCGAAGCCGAAGGTCGGCACCGGCTCGGAGCCGCGCACCGGCACCCATGCGTCGGCATATCCCTCCATCAGTTCAAAGGTCGCGCTGACCACTTGGTAGAGCATGTCGCCGAGGTCGGCGCCGGGATCCTTGGCGTCGTGTATCTTGGCGCCGAGGAAGGATTGCGCCACCTTGAATCCGTTGGCGATGGCTGTGGTGGTCATCCAGATGTCGATGCCGAATCGGGCGACATCCGAGTCCCATACGTCCTTGGTCAGGTAGAACTGCGCCAGCTTGCCGGAGAATCCGAAATCGCCGCCGATGGGCTGGCGCACCTGCTTGCCGTAGAGCGCGCGGGTGAGCGGGTAGACGATGCTGTTGGTAATCGTGCCGTCGAACTTGTGGCGGTGGTAAAGCGGCGCGACATAGTCGAAGCCGCCGGAGAGCACCGGCTTGACCAGCAATTCGATCCACTCCGGCGTGATGCTCCTGAGGTCGGAGTCGATCACCACGCAGGCCTTCGCATCCAGCATCCGGGCGACCTCGAAAATCGCGCGGAAGGCGCTGCCCTTGCCGGGAATGCCGGAGTAGGGGAAAGCCATTCTGGAAACCGGCGAGATGCGGTGATGCAGCAGGATGGCGTCGAAATCCGCGATCGAGGTGTTGCGCACGACCTCCATGGTGCCGTCACTGGAGCCGCCGTCCGAGTTCACGATCACCGCCCTGTGTTCGGGAAAGTATTTGGCGAGCCCGGCCTGCGTGGCGCGCACCACATGGCCGATAGTGCGCGCGTTGTTGAAGCTGGGGATGCCGACGACGATATCGGCCCGCCCTGCCTCCTCGATCTGGCCTTGAACTTCGGCCCTGAATGTAACGGTGTCCATCGTCCAGTTTCCCTCCGCGTACACGTCCCTGCTTCACGGCGAAGCAGCTATTCCTGCCTTTCCAGCAACAGCAATTGCATATCCATCACATTGGTTCCGGTCGGCCCGGTGAACAGATGGCTGCGCCTTTTCAGGCGGGTATCGCATGCCCGGAAGAAAGCATAGGAATCGTTGCCTTCGAGATACCCCGCGAGATCGATACCCAGCGAGCGCGCCAGCGCCGCAGTGCGCCCGTCCACCAGCGCCCCGGCCGCATCGGTCGGCCCATCGCTGCCGTCGGTTCCGGCGGACAGCAATGCCACGCCCTCCTGCCCTTCGATTTCCAGCGCAAAGGCCAGCGCGAGTTCCTGGTTCCTGCCGCCCTTGCCGTTGCCCGTGACGACGACGGTGGTCTCGCCGCCGCTGATCAGGCAACGGCGTTCGCCCGGCCGCATCCCGGCCAGCGTGTCGCGCGCGGTCTGCGCCAGGAATCGGGCGGCGGCGCGGACATCGCCCTGAAGCTCGGCGGTGAGAATCTGCGCCGGAAGACCCGATTGCTTGGCTCGTTCCGCCGCCGCTTCGAGCGCCAGCCCGAGCGCGCCGACGATGACGTTGCGCGTGCACTCCAGACAGCGGTCGCCCTCTTTCACCGTTTCGGCGATCAACCCGTCCATCCCCTTTTGCAGGTGGGCGACAACGCGCGGCGGCAGTTTTTCCTCCAGCCGGTATTTCGCGATCACCGCCTGCGCGTCGCCGAACGTCGAGCCATCCGGCGCGGTCGGCCCGGAGGCGATCACGTCCAACCGGTCGCCGATGACATCGGACAGCAGCAGCGCGAGCAGTTGCGCCGGGTATGCCGCCTGCGCCAACCTGCCGCCCTTCACGGCGGAAAGATGCTTGCGCACGGCGTTCAGCTCGCCGATGCCGGCCCCCGCCTTCATCAGCAGTTCGGTCGTCTGCTGCTTGTCCTGCAGCGTCACGCCTTCGGCGGGCGCGACCAGCAGCGCTGAACCGCCGCCCGAAATCAGGCAGAGCACCAGCGTCTTTTCGTCGGCGGCGCGCATCATGTCCAGCAGCCGCCGCGCGCCCTCCGCCCCGGCCTCGTCCGGGACCGGATGCGCGCCCTCCACCTGCTCGACGATCTTCAGCGGCAGCTTGTGGCCTTCCTTCACGACGATCAGCCCGGCGGAGATGCGCGCGCCGAGCAGCGTCTCGACGGCCTGCGCCATGCGCGCCGCGGCCTTGCCTGCGCCGACCACGACGATGCGCTCGAACACATCCAGCTCATAGCTGTTGCCGCCCGCAAGCAGGCATCCGTTCTCGACCCTGGCGAAGCTGAGCACCGCACGGTAGGGATCGACGGCGGCGAGCGCGGCATCGAATATCTCCCGCAAAGGGCCATCGCAGGACAGCAAGCGCAACACCGCCTCGTTCCAGCCGGCCGGACCGGGCAGTTGCGTCTCGATCAGGCCGGGCGCGGAAATACGCGCATCGCGGCTGCCGTCGTCGTGCATCACCCGCACCGGCTTATCCACCGCCTGCAACATTTGCAGGTCGTTCAGGCTGTCGCCGAGGCCTATGCTGGCGACGACGCCGTAGCGTTTTGCGTAGAGCGCTTTCAGCAGGTTCACGGCGCGGCCCTTGTCGTGCCTGCCCATGATGTGGAACAGCCGCCCCTCGGTCCAGCTCAGCCCGGCTTGCTCTATCGCGCGCAAAAAGCCTGCGTCGGGCGCGCCGTCGAACACGAAAGGCTCGTCGAAATCGCGCTGCCGCGCGCGCCGCGCATCCTCCGCCCCGAGTCCGGTCAGCGCGGCCACCTCGTCCGCCGTCATGTCGCCGAAGCCGCGCGCCCGTACCCGCAATTCGTCGCGCAAACGAACGAAGATGCGGCGTATCTCCGCATAGGGCGTGCCGAGGGAGATCAGCCGGTAATCGCCGCAGTCCACGGCATCGGCGGTGTCAGCAAAATATCCCTGCGGGATGAAGATGCCGCCGCCGTTTTCGACGATGAAGGGATGCTCGTTGCCCAACTGCCCGCGGACGACTTCCATCTCCGCACGCGTCTTGCTGGAACACAGGATCAGCGGGATATCGCTCGCCCGCACCAGATTCAGCGCGGGCAACGCCGGCTCGAAGGAATACCTCACGGCATCGAGCAGCGTTCCATCCAGATCGGTAATGATGATCGTCTTGGTCATGCCGGGATTCCTGTCGCCGGGTTCCTATCGTCGGAGATCTCCAGCGGAGACCCCGCCAGAGCGAAAGGCATGCTGTCATGCTTCGCCGAACCGGGTCAATCAGGCTTTCCCTCTATATGAGAAGGCCGCGCCCTACTTGGGGCACGGCCTTCCGGTACGTACGGAGTCGTCAGGTCTTGCGGTTACTGAGCAGCCGCTTCTCGATCTCGATCACGACGAACAGCAGCACGCCGAAGCCTGCGATCAATCCCCAGGCCGCCGCGTCCAGCGCGACCACGCCGAACAGTTTATGCATGAACGGCAGGTAGGTGAACGCCGCCTGAATGACCACCAGAACTCCGATGCTGAGCAGCACGTAGCGGTTGCCGGTGAAGTCCTGCCAGGTCCGCACCGGCCCCAGCAGATAGCGGCAGTTGAACAGGTAGGCGATTTCGCCCATCACCAGCGCGTTGACCGCAACGGTGCGCGCGGTCTCCAGGCTGTCGCCGCGCGCGAGCTCCCACAGAAACAGGGCGACCACGCCCACGGTGAGCAGCGCCGAGACGAAGGTTATGCGCCAGATCATGAAGCCGGACAAGATACGTTCGGTTGCCGCGCGCGGCGCGCGGCGCATCACGTCCGGTTCGGCTTTTTCGAACGACAGCGCCAGCGCCAGCGTGACCGCGCTCACCATGTTCACCCACAGGATCTGCACCGGCGTGATCGGCAGCACCATGCCGAACAGGATCGCGATCAGCACGACGCCGGCCTCGCCGCCGTTGGTCGGGATGATGAACACGATGGCTTTCCTGATGTTGTCGTACACGGTGCGGCCTTCCTGCACCGCGTGGGCGATAGTGGCGAAGTTGTCGTCGGCCAGCACCATCTCCGCCGCTTCCTTGGCGACTTCCGTGCCCTTCATGCCCATCGCCACGCCGATGTCGGCGCGCTTCAGCGCGGGCGCGTCGTTCACACCGTCGCCGGTCATCGCGACGATTTCGCCGTTGGCCTGCATCGCGGTGACCAGCCTCAGCTTGTGTTCCGGGCTGGCGCGCGCGAACACGTCGACATCGCGCACCGCCTGGCGCAGCGCATCGTCATCCAGCGCGTCGATCTCCACGCCGGTCAGGGCTTGGTCGTTGCCGATGCCGATCTGCGCCGCAATCGCGCGCGCGGTGTCGGCGTGGTCGCCGGTAATCATCTTGACGCGTATGCCCGCAGCTTTACAGTCGCGCACTGCGGCGATGGCCTCCTCGCGCGGCGGATCGCTGATGCCCACCATGCCCAGCAGCGTGTAGCCGCTCTGCATGTCGTCGAAATTCAGTTCGCGCTGGCCGTGATCGACGGCTTTCATCGCCAGCGCCAGCACGCGCTGGCCGAGCGCACCGGTCTCGGCCATTTGCGCGTGCCAGTACGGCAAATCGAGCGGCGTATCTTTGCCCGCGCCGCGCTGCTTGTCGCACATCGCCAGCACCTGTTCGACCGCACCCTTCACGAAGACGAAGGCATGCCCCGCATGGTCGTGGTGCAGCGTCGCCATGAAGCGATGTTCGGATTCGAACGGGATGTGGTCGGTGCGCGGCAATGCGCCATGCTCGAATGACGCATCCATGCCCGCCTTCAACGCCAGCGGAATCAGCGCGCCCTCGGTCGGATCGCCCGCGATATGCCATTGCCCTTCTGCTTCGTTCAGCGCGGCGTCGTTGCACAGCAGGCCCGCGCGAAACAGATCCATCGCCCCGGGATGATCGGCGATGTTCGTCTCCTTGCCGCCG
The DNA here is from genome assembly GCA_001801085.1 of Gallionellales bacterium GWA2_60_142. Classification (GTDB taxonomy): domain Bacteria; phylum Pseudomonadota; class Gammaproteobacteria; order Burkholderiales; family Gallionellaceae; genus Gallionella. The sequence goes on from MGWR01000044.1 coordinate 22,409, forward strand.
ATAGCAAATCCGCCATGCGGCGCGTAGCCAGCGCCGCTGACCTCGAACACCTGCGTCGCGACGATCACCCGCTGCACGGTCATCTCGTTCCTGGTCAACGTGCCGGTCTTGTCGGTGCAGATGACGGTCACCGAACCCAGCGCCTCCACCGCAGGCAGGCGGCGCACGATGGCGCTGCGCTTCGCCATGCGCTGCACGCCGAGCGCCAGCGTGATGGTCAGCACCGCGGGCAAGCCTTCCGGGATCGCCGCGACCGCCATGCTGACCGCCGCGAGGAACATGTCGCCGAGGCCGAAGTTATGCACCAGCCAGCCGAACAAGAACGAGACTGCGGCCAGCGACATGATCGCGACGGTCAGCCAGCGCCCGAACGCCTCCATCTGGCGCAGCAGCGGCGTGGTCATGCTCTGCACATCTTCCAGCATCGCGCTGATGCGCCCGATCTCGGTGTCGTCGGCGGTAGCCGCCACCACGCCCATGCCCTGCCCGTACACCACCAGCGTGCTGGAATAAGCCATGCAGTAGCGGTCGCCCAGCACGGCTCGCGCATCTACCGCAGCGGGACTTTTTTCGACGGCGGTGGATTCGCCGGTCAGCGCGGCTTCTTCGATGCGCAGGTTTTTCGCGTTCAACAAGCGCAGATCGGCAGGCACCTTGTCGCCGGATTGCAACAGCACGATGTCGCCGGGCGTCAGCGTCTCCGCCGCGACGACGATACGTTTGCCCTCGCGCAACACGGTAGCCTCGGGCGACAGCATGCGGCGGATCGCCTCCATCGCCTGCTCCGCCTTGCCCTCCTGGAGGAAGCCGATGATCGCGTTGATCACCACCACGCCGACGATCACCGCGGTGTCCACCCAATGCGCGAGCAGCGCAGTGACGACAGCGGCGGCCAGCAGCACGTAGATCAGCACGTTGTGGAATTGCAGCAGGAAACGCATCAGCGGCCCGCGCCGATGCGGCGGCGTCAGCCGGTTCGGGCCGTATTGCTGCAAACGTTTTGCAGCGTCGTCCGCAGACAGACCGTCGGGGTGTGCCTCAAGAGATAAAAGCACTTCCTGTGCGGACAGGCTGTACCAGTCGCGCCCGGAAATCCCCGGAGAAGTATTACTGGTATTGGCCATTTCCATCGTCCTTTCAGATCGGATGAGAACCTGACTCCATACTACCATCGCATCGGCGATGTTCTGCCGCACTGCGGTCGTTTACGCCATCCGTTCCAGCTTGAAGTAGTACCAGAGGTAATACGCGCCGATCACCGTGCCGATGGGAAAGGTGAACAGCGACAATGCCGAGCAGGGCAGGCAGATCCATGAAGAGCGGCGGATGTTAGCCACCAGCGAAAATCCGGCTGCGAGGAAGGCCAGTCCGACCAGCACGACAGCGACGATCGAACCTCCCTGCAACTGGTCGGATTTCAGCACCAGCAGCGAGAGGATCAGCGCGCCGAACACGATCCAGCAGATGCCGATGATACGTTTGTGTGTCTTCATACTTAACCCAAATCTTTCATCAAAAAATTACCTGCCGGCATGATCTTCGTAGGAGCGGCTTTAGCCGCGATTGGTCGCAGAGTGAATAACGCGGCTATCGCGGCTAAAGCCGCTCCTACAAATTCATCCTGAATTGCCGGACCTTACTGCAACGCCGCCAGCGCCGCATCGTAGTTCGGTTCGTGGGTGATGTCGTCCACCAGCTCGGCGTGCAGTACGCGATCCTTCTCGTCCAGCACCAGCACGGCGCGGGCAGTGACGCCGGCCAGCGCGGTGTCGGCGATCTTCACGCCATAGTTGCGCATGAAGTCGCGGCCGCGCATCAGCGACAGCGTGACGACGTTCTCCAGCGCTTCGGCGACGCAGAAGCGCTTCATCGCGAACGGCAGGTCGGCGGAAATCACCAGCACCACCGCGTTCTCCAGCTTGCTTGCGGCCTCGTTGAACTTGCGCGTCGAAGTCGCGCACACCGCCGTGTCCAGGCTGGGCACAATGTTCAGCACCTTGCGCTTGCCGGCGAAGCTTTGCAGCGTCACATCCTGCAGGTCCTTGTCCACCAGCGTGAACGCCGGGGCGGTCTGCCCGACTTCCGGAAATTTTCCGAACAGGGTGACCGGTGCGCCTTTTAACGTGACGCTGGTTTTGTTGCTGACTTCTTTGGGCATGATGGTCTCCTTGATTCAGGTAATTGAAGCGAAGCAACTCAGTTCCTTCCCCCTGCACGGGGGAGGAAAGGCGCGTTAACTGTAATTGGAAACCGGCGGGCAGGCGCACACCAGATTCTTGTCGCCATACACGTTATCCACCCGCGCGACAGCCGGCCAGAATTTGTTCTCGCGCACCCAGGGCAGCGGATACGCGGCCTGTTCGCGAGTGTAGCTGCGCGTCCAGTCGGATGTCACTACGGCCTTCGCGGTATGCGGCGCGTGCTTGAGGATGTTGTCCTTCTTGTCGACCTTGCCTGTCAGCACATCCTCGATCTCGCCGCGGATCGCGATCATCGCCTCGCAGAAGCGATCCAGTTCGGCTTTGGATTCGCTCTCGGTCGGTTCGACCATCAGCGTATCCACCACCGGGAACGAGGTCGTCGGCGCATGGAAGCCGAAGTCCATCAGGCGCTTGGCGATGTCTCCCACTTCGACACCTTCCTTCTTCCACTCGCGGCAGTCCAGGATCATCTCGTGCGCGCAGCGGCCGTTAGCGCCGCTGTACAGCGTGGCGTAATGGTCCTTCAGCGATTCCTTGATGTAGTTCGCGTTCAGAATCGCCATCTTGGTCGCTTCTGTCAGACCCTCACCGCCCATCATCCTGATGTAGCCGTAGGAGATCAGCAGGATCAGCGCGCTGCCGTAGGGTGCGGCGGACACCGCATGGATGGCCTGCGCGCCGCCGACCTTGACCATGGCGTGTCCCGGCAGGAACGGTGTCAGGTGTTCCGCGACGCCGATCGGGCCCGCGCCCGGTCCGCCGCCGCCGTGCGGGATCGCGAAGGTCTTGTGCAGATTCAGGTGGCACACGTCCGCGCCGATGTTGCCGGGGCTGGTGAGACCGACCTGCGCGTTCATGTTCGCGCCGTCCATGTACACCTGGCCGCCGTTCGCGTGGATGATCGCGGTGATGTCGCGGATCGACTCCTCGTACACGCCGTGCGTGCTGGGGTAGGTCACCATCAGGCAGGACAATACGTCCTTGTGCTCTACCGCTTTCGCGCGCAGATCTTCCACGTCGATGTTGCCGCGCGCATCGCACTTCACCACGACGATGTCCATGCCGCACATCGCCGCACTTGCCGGGTTGGTGCCGTGCGCGGATGACGGGATCAGCACCACGTTGCGCTGCGCTTCGCCGCGCGAACGGTGGTAAGCCTGTATCACCAGCAGGCCGGCGTATTCGCCGGATGCACCGCTGTTGGGCTGGAAGCTCATCTGCGCGAAACCGGTGATCTCGGACAGTGCCGCGTCCAGACCGGAGATCAGTTCCTGATAGCCTTCGGCCTGCTCCAGCGGCACGAAGGGATGCAGGTTGGCGAACTCAGGCCAGGTCAGCGCCAACATCTCGGAGGCCGCGTTCAGCTTCATCGTGCAGGAGCCCAGCGAGATCATCGAATGCGTCAGCGACAGGTCCTTGTTTTCGAGACGCTTGATGTAACGCATCATCTCGGTTTCGGTGTGGTAGCGGCTGAACACCGGGTGACCCAGGATGGACGACTGGCGCTGTTTGAACGCCATCGCCTGCGCCTCGACATCAGCTGCGGTCAGCACCGGTGCGGCCTTGCCCGCCTTCTGCGCGAACACCGCGAGGATGGCGTTGAGGTCGGCGGTCGTGGTGGTCTCGTCCAGCGACAGCGTCAGGCCGTCGTTCGCATAATGGAAATTGATCTGCGCGGCCTCGGCCAGCGCATGCACCTTCACGTTGTCGGTGTGCAGCAGCTTGATCGTGTCGAAGTACGCGCCTCTAGCGACGTTGTAGCCCAGCTTCTTCAGCTCGTTCGCCAGCGCGACGGTGGACAGATGCACCTTGCGGGCGATGCCGCGCAGGCCGTCCGCACCGTGGTACACCGCATACATGCCGGCCATGATCGCCAGCAGCGCCTGCGCGGTGCAGATGTTCGAAGTCGCCTTCTCGCGGCGGATGTGTTGCTCGCGCGTTTGCAGCGCCATGCGCAATGCGGGGTTGCCGTCAGCATCGACCGACACGCCGATGATGCGACCCGGCATCGAGCGCTTGTGCGCGTCGCGGCAGGCGAAGAATGCGGCGTGCGGGCCACCGTAGCCCATCGGCACGCCGAAGCGTTGCGTCGAACCCAGCACCACGTCCGCGCCCCACTCTCCCGGCGGCGTCAGCAATACGAGACTGAGGATGTCGGCCGCGACCGCGATGGTCATGCCGTTCGCCTTGGCACGCGCGACGAAGTCGGCGTAGTCATGCACCGTGCCGTCGGTGGTCGGATATTGCAGCAGCGCGCCATACAGCTTGTCGTTCAGCGTGACGGTCTTGAAATCGCCGATCACCAGTTCGATGCCCAGCGGCTTCGCGCGCGTCTTCAGCAGCTCGATGGTCTGCGGGAAGCATTCGTGCGACACGAAGAAGCTGTTCCTGTCCGCCGCGTCGCGCGGGCGCAGGCCGTGCAGCATGGTCATCGCCTCGGCTGCGGCGGTCGCTTCGTCCAGCAAGGACGCGTTCGCGATCTCCATGCCGGTCAGATCCATCACCATCGTCTGGAAATTCAGCAGCGCTTCCAGACGGCCCTGAGCGATCTCGGCCTGGTACGGCGTGTACGCGGTGTACCAGCCCGGGTTCTCCAGGATGTTGCGCTGGATCACCGCGGGCAGCACGGTGTTGTAATAGCCCTGCCCGATGTAGCTCTTGTACAACTTGTTCTTCGCCGCGATGCCGCGCAGATGCAGCAGATAATCGTGCTCGGACATGCCTTCCGGCAGGTTCAGCGGCTGCTGCAAACGGATGGCCGCCGGGACGGTCTGGTCGATGAGCGCATCCAGCGTGGACGCGCTGATCTTCTTCAACATGGCCTGAACGTCTGCTGCGTTCGAGCCGTTATGGCGGGTGACAAATTGGTCGGTCTTCATGGGATTCGGCGTGAAATTCTGGAGTAAAGAAAAAGAGAAGGGGGAAGGGACCGCACCTTTGGTGCTCAAGGGAGAAGGGTAAAACCCAAGCGCGCAACGCGCGCCACCCTTCTCCCTTCCCCCTTCACCCTTCCCGGTATTTAGTGTGCTTCGCTATCGACAACGGCCTGGTATGCAGCGGCATCCAGCAATACGGCGACATCGGCGGCGCTGTCCGGCTTCATCTTGAACATCCATGCGCCGTACGGATCGCTGTTGATGTTCTCCGGGGAGCTATCCAGATCGCCGTTCACCGCGATCACTTCGCCGGACACCGGCGCGTACACGTCGGCCGCAGCCTTCACGGACTCGACCACCGCGCACTCTTCCTTGGCCTTCAGCTTGCGGCCCACTTCCGGGCTTTCGACGAACACCATGTCGCCCAACAGCTCTTGCGCATGCTGGGTGATGCCGACGCTGATCGTGCCGTCGGCTTCGGTCTTGACCCACTCGTGGGAGGCGGTGTACTTCAAATTACTTGGCAGGTCTGCTGGGTTGCTCATGTTGTTCTCCAGATGATTGATCGAATTTCGTAGGGTGGGCACGTTTTTGTGCCCACCATTTTCCCGCGTGGGCACAAAAACGTGCCCACCCTACATACTAATTACAGGCTCACAACCGCCTTGCCGTTGCGCGCGAACGGATACTTTACCACCTTTGCATTCAGCAGCTTGTCGCGAATTTCCACCTGCACGGTGTCGCCGATCTGCACGCCGTCAGGCACGCGCGCCAGCGCGATGGATTTCTCCAGCGTAGGAGAGAACGTGCCGCTGGTGATCTCGCCTTCGCCTTGTGCGGAGACGACCTTCTGGTGTCCGCGCAACACACCGCGGTCCAGCAGCACCAGCCCGACCAGTTTTTTGCTCGGCGGATTCGCCAGCAGTGCGGCCTTGCCGATGAAGTCGCGTTCGCTCTTCAAATCGACGGTCCACGCGAGACCGGATTCCAGCGGGCCGACTGTCTCGTCCATGTCCTGACCGTAGAGATTCATACCCGCTTCCAGGCGCAGCGTGTCGCGCGCGCCGAGGCCGATGGGCTTCACGCCGACCTTGTTCAGCGCATACCAGAAGTCCTCGACTTTTTCCTTCGGCAGCATCACCTCGAAGCCATCTTCGCCGGTGTAGCCGGTGCGGGCAATAAAGTATTCACCGCAGTCGGCGGCCTGGAAGTTCACCAGCCCTTCGGTCGCCGCCCTGGTCTGCGGCAGCACTTCCCACACCTTGGCGCGCGCGTTCGGACCCTGCACTGCGACCATCGCGAGGTCGTCGCGCGAGGTGATCGTAAGTCCAGGCGCATGCGTCGCGGCCTGTTCCTTCATCCATGCGATGTCCTTGTCCGCGGTGCCCGCGTTCACGACGATGCGGAACCACTGCTCGGTCATGAAGTAGATGATCAGGTCGTCGATCACGCCGCCGTTCGGGCGCAGCATCGCCGAATACAGCGCCTTGCCCGGCATGGTGATCTTGTCGGCGTTGTTCGCCAGCAGGTAGCGCAGGAAGGCGCGCACGCCCTCACCCTTCGCGTCGACGACGCGCATGTGGCACACGTCGAACATGCCGCTGTCGTTGCGCACCTGATGATGCTCGTCGATCTGCGAACCGTAATTGACCGGCATATCCCAGCCGCCGAAATCCACCATCTTCGCGCCCATCGCGCGGTGGGCCGCATTCAGGGGAGTCGTCTTGAGAGTCATGTTTAGTTTTCCTTAGAAATAAAAAAGGCGCAGCGCGAAATCGCGCTGCGCCCCATCTGTCCTTGGTACCTGAGAGATTACGACCATGGTCGCGTGCCCCTTCGGTGGTCAATTGAATGACACTCTCCAGATTCGCCTGTTCCGATTGGTTCCTGAGCCTGAGCGGTTACGGGTGTTGCGCCTTCGGCGGCATCCAAGGATGCGCTCTCCCAATCGGTTTCAACGGCGGGGCGGATTATACCGGAACGGGATGGGCGGACAAAATTAACCCGTTCGTCCTGAGTAGGCGTAGCCGTATCGAAGGATGGGCGAAGCCCGCAAGTCTGCAAAATCAAAACCGTCGGGGGTAGCCCGACAGCTAGTCCCTTTTCTTGTCTTGCCAAGAAAAGGAACCAAAAGAAGTCGCCCCCGGTTTGCCGCCGCTGCGCGGTTCCCTGCGTTGCTCGACTGATCAGGCGGCTGCGGAACTCGCGCTACGCGCTCAGACAGTCCTCGCCGACTACCCCTGACCAGCCTCCGCTACTCGGCGGCGCACAGGGGAAAGTAAGTCAAAACCCAAAACCACTGCATGGGCACTTTGTGCCCATGCCATTGCTAACCAATATGTGCAATAGGCACAGCGCATTTAGCTAACATATGGTGCAATGCCCGTCGGTTATTGTGCTAGGTTAAATCTTGATGCCATAAAAATGAGTACAACTTTGATCCGGAGAAAATGAAATGCACCCGATCGCAATAGAAAAATATTTGGAACAACTAAGGGAAATCAAGCGTCGCGGGGATATATTCCAAGCATTCCCATATGGTGCTGCCGATGCCGCCTATGAAGATGCGACAGTAGAAATTGCCACACTTCAGCTACGTAAAATTCTTGAGCTCCTTGCCTTCGGATTCGTTTTGGCAACAGGAGAAAAAGCCATCACTTCTTACAGAAGCTTTGCCAAGTATAAAAATCCCAAAGATTTTCTCGCCAAAATACAAAAACTCAACAAGGATTATTATCCTCAGCCCATCATCCAGCAGAAAAATGAAAAAGGAGAAATGCACTGGAGCCATCCCACCACGGACAAGTATCTAACTCCCGAAGATTTCGATATTCTGTATGAACACTGCGACCGTGTATTAGAACCACGGCGTGTGGGTACATTGCCAATTCCATTAGATCAATATAAGGCAGCAAATCTACGTTGGTATGGCAAAATTATACGGCTCTTGGATGCGCATCTCATTCATCCAGAAGGCGATGATGTTGCGTACCTGTTCCAAATGGGGGCTGCCGACGCCAATCCCACGTGCAGCCCGTTTAAACTTATTTCTGAAAACAAGACTTTTAAAACAAGCTGGGACAATAACTTAAACCACAGTGATGTAACCCCAGCAGATCACCTACGCCGACAACTTGAATACTTGCGTCGATCTTGTGAACTCTATGATGCAGGGCACTTAGATGAAGCAATTCGATTGGCTGTAGCCATTCGTGTTTTGATGCACGATACAAACAACAGTGAATCTCTTTTGCAGCAGATGGGCGTTAAGGAGCAGGTAAAACTCGTAACGTCCTTTGGTTTATCAGAAAAATTACCAAAGAATTTTCAGCCAGTCTCGATCTTTCCATTATTTGCAAGTTCAAACGAAGGTGGCACGACCACTCCTTTCCCAATACCAACACCACAAATTTTGATGTCTGTTAATGACTGGTGGGAAGAGGTGGTTTGGATGCAAAAAAGCACATTAACGAGAAAAAATATCATTCTTAATACAGCTAACAAAGAAGGAGGTGCTCATGTTCAGACGGCTCCGCCAGAAATTATTCAAGAGTTGCGGCAAGGCTTGTCGCAAGTCAGCTCCATTAAGGTCAACGGCGTTGAAGTCGGCTCCCCCGACAACTATCATTTAATTCTTATTCGTCAGTTTGCACATGAATTGCTCAACTCTGAAAGCCTCTCGGCATTAGCAAAATAGCCGGTAGTCATTGCGTACAGTATGTTTGCGATTCTGGCGCAATGCGCTGCGTTTATTGATTCCCATATCCATCCCCTGTGCGCCGCCGAGTAGCGCAGGCTGGTCAGGGGATGTCGGCGAGGACTGATTTCCGCAGCCGCCTGACCGGGCGAGCAACGCAGGGAACCGCGCAGCGGCGGCAAGCTGGGGGCGACTTCTTTTGGTTCCTTTTCTTGGCAAGACAAGAAAAGGGACTAGCTGTCGGGCAACCCCCGACGGTTTTGATTTTGATGTTGAGTTACGCGCTGCGCGCTACCAGCGGAAACGCTTCCGGATTCCTGATGGACTCAACCGCCAAATCCACATCCAGTTCCGGCCAGTAGAGATGATGCGGCTGCGGCAACTCGACTTGAGTCAGCTTGCCGATAGGCGCTTCCGCGAACCATGGAAAATCCTTGAACGGGACGAACAACTCCTCATCCCCGAGCAGCAGCCAGAAACCCTGCTTCGAAACATGAGTCACCTCAACTTCCGAAATGTCGCTGCCAAGAATCGCGGATGTCATGTTCGTGCTCCTCAATAAGTAGTTGCGCCTGCTTCAATACTTTCCCGCTCAGTCCGATGTTCTGGGCCAGTGCGATTTGCGACTCCAGCTAGAATTTGGCTTCCCCTTCCGCATGATTCACATGCACATGCATGCGTGACTCTTCTCGCGAAAAGAAAAAGAACCGAAGCCCATGCGCGCGAAAAATGGTTGGTGCCATGTGGCTATAGTAGCACCCGCTCGCCGCCGAGCAACCCCCGGCGGTTTTGACTTTGGTCGTTCATGTTTCGATACGGCCCGCAGCCTAAACACGAACGGTCAATTAAGAATTACTGCGGATAAAACAGCGCCAGCCGATACCCCGTCGGCCTGAGATCGGAGGTGTCCAGCTTCAGCCGGATGTTGAGTTCGCGGTTCGGGCGCAGGCCGGCGGCTTCGCTTTCGGTGGCGGGCAGGTAGTCGGCGGGTTTGAACAGGCGGCGGGCCAGCACTTTATCTTGGGTGTCGTTCAACGAAAGTTCGAGCACGGGGAAGGCCTGCACATGGGTGGCGCGGTTGCGCAGCAGGGCGGCCAGGGTGATCTGATTGACATGCGCCGGATCGGCCTCCAGCTCGGAGGACTCGATGCTCATCAGGTCGGGGTTCTGCGGCAGCGGCACGGTGCAGTTGAGCGCCTTGCAGTAGCCGATCAGCATGGGCTTCAGGCCGGGCAGGCGGGCGGCGAGTTCGACGCGAAAGAAGTACAACGACTGCGCCAGCAGCGCGATGCCCAACAGGGATGAAGCGGCGATCCAGAGCCAGCGAAGTTTGCGCGATGGCTTCGCGACGACTTCCTCTGCTTCCTCTTCGTCGGCATCGGCCCGCGTGATGGGCTGGATCACCAGCGGCTTCGCCGGTTGCTCGGTATCGGACGCAGCTTCGCCGGAGGCGGATTGAACGAAGTCCAGCGATTCATCGTGGGGTTCGCTCGCAACGGGCTCGGTCTCTTCGGCCTTATCCGCAGAAGCCGGTTGTTCGGCAGCATCTTCTTTCTGGGGCTCTGCATCTTCTTTCGGGAGCTCTGGCGCAGGCGCTTCCGCGAGTTTGGGCGACGCCTGTATTTCGGGTTGCGCGGAGGCGGCGGGCGACGGGGATGCCGACGACGCAATCCGGTCCGCTATCGGCAGTTCCAGTTGCGGATCGGGCTGGTCGGGGATAAAGCCGGGACGGGCGTCGAAGGGCTGCATGCAATGCCCGCAACGCACCATGCCCTGATGCGCTTCGAGCTGTTCGCCGGCGATGCGGAATCGGGTGTTGCAATGGGGGCAGAGCGTGGTTCCGTTCATGTTCGCGATGCCGTCAGCGTTTCGTTCCCGACAGGCAGGACCAACCATCTTCGAACACCGGAAGATTCAGGTCGAACCATTGCGCGTAGATGTCCATCACGTCCTGCGCCTGCTCTTGCAGGATGCCGGAGAGCACGATGCGCCCACCCGGCTTGGCCGCGTTCGCCAGCAGCGGGGCGAGCATGCGCAGCGGGTTGGTCAGGATGTTCGCGACAACCACGTCGTACGTGTCCCGGGGGGCATTGTTCGGCTGGTAGAACTGCACGTTGGCAACGTCGTTCGCGGCGGCATTGTCGCGGCTGGCGATCACCGCCTGCACATCGACATCGACGCCGACCGCGCGGGCCGCGCCCAGCTTCAGCGCGGCAATCGCGAGGATGCCGGAACCGCAGCCGTAATCCAGCACCGATTCGCCGCCCTTGATGTTGTCGTCCAGCCAACGCAGGCACAGGCGCGTGGTCGGATGGCTGCCGGTGCCGAAGGCTAAGCCGGGGTCGAGCACGATGTTGATCGCCGCCGGGTCGCTGGGCGTATGCCAAGTCGGCACGATCCACAAGCGCGGCGAGATCGGGATGGGTTCGAACTGGGACTGGGTCAGGCGCACCCAGTCGTTGTCGGCGAGTTCTTCGACGCGATGCTCGGGGATGTTTTTCAGGCCGATGCGTTTGGCGGCGTCACCCAAGATCGCGACCACATCCTTGTCGGCGTCGAACAGCGCGCTGACGCGGTTGTGTTGCCACACGCCGGGAGGCGGCTCGCCGGGTTCGCCGAAGATCGCCTGTTCATCGGGCGTGTCGGCGTCGGCGTCAAGCAAATCGACCGACAGCGCGCCCAGTTCGAGCAGCGCGTCGCTCAACGCCTCGGCGTGTCCGGCATCGGTGTCGGCAATCAGCGTCAGCCAGGCCATTACTTAGCCTTGTTGCGTTCGGCCAGACGCTCTTCCAGATAATGGATGCTGGTGCCGCCGTTCATGAACGCGGCGTCCTGCATCAGCTCGCGGTGCAGTGCGATGTTGGTGTCGATGCCCTCGACCGCCATTTCGGACAGCGCGGTGCGCATGCGCGCCATCGCCTGTTCGCGGGTGTCGCCGTAGGCGATCAGCTTGCCTATCATCGAGTCGTAGTGCGACGGCACGAAGTAGCTCGCGTACACATGCGAATCGACGCGGATGCCGGGACCGCCCGGCACATGCCAGGAGGTGATGCGTCCCGGCGACGGCGTGAACTTGTACGGGTGTTCGGCGTTGATGCGGCACTCGATCGCATGGCCCCTGAACTCGATGTCGCGCTGCTTGAACGGCAACCGCTCGCCGGCCGCAATGCGGATCTGCTGCTGCACGATGTCGATGCCGGTAATCATCTCGGTGACCGGATGCTCCACCTGCACGCGGGTGTTCATCTCGATGAAGAAGAACTCGCCGTTCTCGTACAGGAACTCGAACGTGCCCGCGCCACGGTAGCCGATCTTGCGGCAGGCTTCGGCGCAACGTTCGCCGATCTTGTTGCGCAGGCGCAGATTCATCAGCGGAGCCGGCGCTTCTTCGATGATCTTCTGGTGGCGGCGCTGCATGGAGCAGTCGCGCTCGCCCAGATACACGGCATTGCCGTGCTGATCGGCCAGCACCTGAAATTCGATATGGCGCGGGTTCTCCAGAAACTTCTCCATGTACACCATGGGGTTGTTGAACGCGGCCTGCGCCTCGGTCCTGGTCATGGTCACCGCGTTCAGCAGAGCCGCCTCGGTATGCACCACGCGCATGCCGCGACCGCCGCCGCCGCCGGAGGCCTTGATGATGACCGGATAACCGATGCTGCGCGCGATCTTGACGATCTCGGCCGGGTTGTCCGGCAGCGCGCCTTCGACACCGGGCACGCAGGGCACGCCGGCTTTCTTCATCGCGATCTTCGCGGAGACCTTGTCGCCCATCATGCGGATGGTCTCGGCGCGCGGGCCGATGAACACGAAGCCGGATTTCTCGCAGCGCTCGGAGAAGTCCGCGTTCTCGGACAGGAAGCCATAGCCGGGATGGATCGCCTGCGCGTCGGTCACTTCCGCCGCAGCGATGATCGCGGGAATGCTCAAATAGCTCTGGTTCGACGGCGCGGGGCCGATGCACACCGACTCGTCGGCCAGCTTGACGTATTTCGCGTCGGCGTCCGCCTCGGAGTGAACCACGACGGTCTTGATGCCCAGCTCGCGGCAGGCGCGCTGGATACGCAACGCGATTTCACCGCGGTTTGCGATCAGGATTTTTTCAAACATGATTTTTATGCTCCGGACTTTGGATGAGGCGCGCGAACGCGCCTGCGGGCGGAATTAACCGATCACGAACAGCGGCTGGCCGTACTCGACCGGCTGGCCATTCTCGACAAGAATAGCCTTGATGACGCCGCCCTGATCCGAATCAATTTCGTTCAGCAGCTTCATCGCCTCGATGATGCACAGGGTATCGCCGCTGTTGACCGTTTGGCCGACATCGACGAACGCCTTCGCGCCCGGAGAGGCCGAACGGTAGAACGTGCCGACCATAGGGGATTTGACGATGTGGCCTTCCGGCGCGGCGGGGGCGGCTGGAGCCGCGGGCGCTGCCGCGACCGGAGCGGGCGCTGCGACGGCAACCTGCTGCGGGGCCGGAGCCGCGACGACATGATGCGCGGCTGCCACGGTGCGGGTGATGCGAACGCGCTCCTCGCCTTCGCTGATTTCCAGCTCGGCGATGCCCGAGTCTTCGACCAGCTCGATCAGTGTCTTGAGCTTGCGTAAATCCATGGTGTCCTCCTAAATGAGTTAGTTTTTATAATCGAGTGCGTAGCGCACCGCGAATTCGTAGCCCGATGCGCCCAGCCCGCAGATCACGCCGACGGCGATGTCGGAGAAGAAGGATTCCTTGCGGAACGCTTCGCGGGCATGCACATTGGAAAGATGTACTTCGATGAACGGGATCGCCACCGCCGCCAGCGCGTCGCGCAAAGCGACGCTGGTGTGGGTGTACGCCGCCGGGTTGATGACGATGAATTGCGTACCGTCGCCCCGCGCCTGCTGCACCCGGTCGACCAGCGCCGATTCGGCATTGCTCTGGAAATGGCTCAAATTTGCGCCGTTCTCGGCGGCCAGCGCGGTCAATTTCCGGTTGATGTCGTCCAGCGTGGTGCGGCCATAGACCTCCGGCTCGCGGGTTCCGAGCAGGTTCAGGTTGGGTCCGTGCAGTACGAGGATGTTTTGCATGCGCGCAGTTTGCCGTAAGTTTGGGGCTATTGTCTAGGATTTTGACGAAGATAGACCAAGAACCTAGATTCCGGCGCGTTGCAACGACTGCATGAACTGCTTCGCGTCCTGATAGCCGACGACGCGAAAATCGCTTAATTCGCGGCCTTCCGCATCGAAAAACAAAATGCCCGGCGGACCGTACAAGCCGAATCGTTTCAGCAATGCCTTGTCATCCTCGCTGTTCGCGGTGACATCGGCCTGCAGCAGCAAGGTGTTTTTCAGTTGCGCCTGCACCGCCGCATCGCTGAAGGTAAAACGCTCCATCTCCTTGCAAGACACGCACCAGTCGGCGTAGAAATCCAGCATCACGGTCTTGCCGTCCGCCTGCGCGATGCGCGCATCCAGCTCGGCAAGGCTGTGAACACGGGAGAATTGCAGTGTCGCGGGCGCTTCTGCGGCAACGCGGCCGATGTTGCCCAATGGACGCAGCATGTCGCGCGCACCGGACAGCGCGCCTATCAAGTAAGCCACGCCCAGCAGCAACGCGAGGATACCGATGCCCTTGGCCAGCCTGCGTCCGCCGCCGGCCTGGGAAGGCAGCGGGTCGAGCGCATGCAATCCGACGCCGGAGAAGATCAGCAGCGCCGCCCAGGCGAGCATCTGCGCGGCGACCGGGATCACCGGCGAGACGATCCAGATCGCCAGCCCCAGCATCATCACACCGAAGAAGCGCTTCACCGACTCCATCCACGCGCCGGCCTTGGGCAACAGCGCGCCCGCCGAGCTGCCGATCAGCAGCAGCGGCGCGCCCATGCCCAGCGCCAGCGCGAACAGCGCGGTTCCGCCCAGCACCGCGTCGTGCGTCTGCCCTATATATAAGAGTGCGCCCGCCAACGGGGCCGCGACGCAGGGGCCCATGATGATCGCCGACAGCGCGCCCATCGCGAACACGCCGGACAGATGGCCGCCGTGCAGCTTGTTGCTGGTGTCGGTCAGCCTGCTCTGCAGCGCGGACGGCAATTGCAGCTCGTAGAAACCGAACATGGACAGCGACAGCAGCACGAACAGCGCGGCGAAACTACCCAGCACCCAGGGCGTCTGCAGCGCGTTCGAGATCAGTTCGCCGGAATAGCCGGCCGCGACGCCGGCCGCCGCATAGGTGATCGCCATCCCCAGCACATAGGCCAGCGACAGCAGGAAGGCGTGGGCGTGGGTGATCTTGTGGCCGCGTCCGACGATGATGCCGGACAGGATGGGAATCATCGGGAACACGCAGGGCGTGAACGCCAGCAACAGCCCCGCACCGAAGAAGAACGACACGATCAGCCAGAAGTCGCCGCCGGCGAACAGGCCGGCGATCCGCGAATTCTCGTCGCCGCCAGCCGGCAGCGGCGCTATCTTGGATGGCGGCGGCGCCTCGGTCAGTTCGGGCTCGCGCATGCCGGTGCCGGCATCCGGCAGAGCCACCGTCAGCACCTTGTTGATCGGCGGATAGCACAGCCCCTGCTCGCTACAGCCCATGTAGGTCGCATCCAGCGCGATGCTGACCGCCCCCCCGGCGATACGCTCCAGCTCGATCTCAGCCTGGAACGAATTGTGGAACACCTCGACCTGACCGAACGACGGGTCGTCCTTCATCTCGCCGTGCGGCAGGCTCAGCGCCTTGATCTTCACCGCGCCGTCCTTGCTGGTGAATGCGATCTTGTCGCGATACAGGTAATAGCCGTCGGCGACGCTAAAATTCGCCTGCAGCGTATCCGCATCGCGCACCACGACTTGCAGGCCGAACGCCTGGTCCGGCGGCAGGAAAGTCGGCTGCTTCGCCCCGCCCAGAGTATCGAGGAAGCCGGCATGGGCGAGAGGCGCGGCAATGAACAGCAACAGAGCAAGCAAAACAGAACGCATGGTTATTCCTTGGTTTTCGTTTCCAGTGCAGTTTCCTGCCCGACCCAGTCCAGGTAGGCGGGCAATCCCTGCTCGACCGGGATCGCGACGATCTCGGGAAGTTCATAGGGATGCGCTGCGCGTATCGCCTGCTCGAGGCGCGAGTAAGCGGAGCGCGTGGTCTTGATCAGCAGCGGCACCTCGGTCGCGGTCTCGACCGCGCCCTGCCAGCGGTAGGTCGAGACGCAGGGTGCGAGGCGGTTCACGCAGGCCGCGACGCGCTGTTCGATCAACTGCCGCGCCAACTTGTCGGCGGATTCGGCGTCGGGCAGATTGGTGAACACGAGCAGCGCGTCGCTCATCCGGCCGCCCTGCCCGTCTGGCGCGCAAATCGCATGCCAAGTTGCAGCAATTCGTCCCAGACATCGCCCTGCCTCAAGCCCTTGATGGTCTTGTCCAGCCGCGCAGCCTGTTGCATCCCGCGTTCGACATGCGGAAACTTGAAGCGGCGCGCGGCGTTGCCGATCAGCCCCTGGCGCGGCCCCCAGACTCGCGCGTCACGCAATGCGCCGTCGATGCTGCCGCCGCGCTGCACGGCTTGCAGCACCTTGCCCAGCGTGCGGATGTCCTCGCTGATCGTCCACAACACCAGCACGGTCGCCGTGCCTTCTGCGCGCAGGCCATCGAGGATGCGCACGAAGCGTTCGGGGTTGCCGGACAGCATCGCCTCCGACAACTTGAAGATGTCGTAGCGCGCGACATCCATCACCGCGTCCTTGACCTGATCGAACGATAGCTCGCCCGCCGGGAACAGCAGCGCGAGTTTCTGCACTTCCTGAAAGGCTGCGAGCAGGTTGCCTTCGCAGCGGTCGGCGAGAAATTCCAGCGTGTCCTTGTTCGCCGACTGTTCTTGCCGCCGCAACCGCCCGGCGATCCAGCCCGGCAACGCGTTACGCGAAATGTCGTCGGCGGTGACCATCACCCCCTGCCGCTCCAACGCGGTGAACCACTGGCTCTTCTGTGCGGTCTTGTCCAGCCGGGGCAGGGTAATCAGCGTGAGGATGTCCGGGCTCATGTTGGCGACATAGTCCTGCAACGCCTGCCCGCCCTCGACGCCGGGCTTACCGGTGGGGATGCGCAAGTCGATGACCTTGCGATCGGCGAATAGCGACAGGCTCTGCGCGCTGTTCTTCAGCTCGGCCCACTTGAAATGCTGTTCGGCGACGAAGGTCTCGCGCTCGCTGTAACCGGCGGCGCGCGCCGCGTTGCGTATGCTGTCCGCCGCTTCGATCGCCAGCAGCAGCGCGTCGCCGTACACCACGTACAGCGGCTTCAAGCCAGAGGCGAGTTGGCGCGGCAGGTCGTCGCTGGAGATTTGCATGGATTATTACAGTTGCGGTTTGGCGCGGCTCAGGCGGCGCACGATCTGCTGCACCATGTCGTCGCGCATGCTCTTGTACAGCATGGTCTCCTCCTGCTCCTTGGCCAGGATCGCGGTGTCGCTATAGGAATAGTCGCGGCGTTGCACCATTTCCTCGGCGGGTATCCAGTCCTGCCGCTGCTTGTCGTAGGCGCGCAGCGAGACGCGATAGCGCAACTGGTACTCGTTCACGCGGCCGCTGCCGGCCAGCGACAGGATCTGCTTCTCGGGAATTTCGAACGCGATGTTCAGCACCAGATCGGCCTGCTCCGCCGTATGCACCAGTTTGACGTTATTGAGCTCCATATTGCGGCGCAGCTCGGCGATGAACGGGGTGTTGGGTACGGCCGCGTCGATATACAGCGTAGCGAACGGCATGCCCGTCTGCCCGCGCAGGTGGAAGCCGCATGCGGTGAGCAATAAAACGGCAAATACCACAAGTAAGCGCATTGCAATCTCCTGAGAACCCGGCGTAGGGCGGATGAGCCGAAGGCGTAATCCGCCGTTATCCGTTATGTTGCGGCTACGGCGGAAGGCGCTTCGCTTTTCCGCCCTACATTACTACGTTGATCAAACGGCCCGGCACGACAACGACCTTCTTCGCCGTTCCGCCTGCCAGTTGTTTCTGCACCGCCTCGTGCGCCAGCGCCAGCTGCTCCAGCGTCGCCTTGTCGGCATCCTTGGATACGCGCAGGCTGCCGCGCAGCTTGCCGTTGATCTGGATCACCAGCTCGATCTCGTCCTGCACCAGCGCAGCCGCATCGGCCTTGGGGAAGGACTGGTCCAGCAGGTCGCTGCCGGGACGCAACTCGCTCCACAGCGCCTGGCTCATGTGCGGCACGATGGGGGTGAGCATCAGCACGATGGCTTCCAGCGCTTCCTGCACGACGTTGCGCGAAGCCGGCTCGTTGAACTTGACCAGCGCGTTCAGCAGCTCCATGTTCGCCGCGATCGCGGTGTTGAAAGTCTTGCGGCGGCCCAGATCATCGTCCACCTTGGCGATGGTCTGATGCAACTGGAAGCGTAGCGCCTTCGCGGCCGCGCTCAGCTCACCTTCAGTGTAGGCCGCGACCACGCCCTGTTCGACATGGTCGGACACGGCCTTCCACACGCGCTTGAGGAAGCGGAACGCGCCCTCGACGCCGGCGTCAGACCACTCCAGCGACTGATCCGGCGGTGCGGCGAACATCATGAACAGGCGCGCGGTGTCCGCACCGAACTCGTCGATGATCGCCTGCGGATCGACGCCGTTGTTCTTGGACTTCGACATCTTCTCCGTGCCGCCGATGACCACCGGTGATCCGTCGGCCTTCAGTACGGCGCCCGTCGGACGGCCGCGGTCGTCGGTCGCCACATCCACCTCGGCCGGGTTGATCCACAGCTTCTTGCCGTTCGGCTCGTCGCGGTAGAACGTCGGCGCGATCACCATGCCCTGCGTCAGCAGATTCTTGAACGGTTCGTCGCCCGGCACCAGACCTTCGTCGCGCATCAGCTTATGGAAGAAGCGCGCATATAAAAGGTGCAGGATCGCGTGCTCGATGCCGCCGATGTATTGATCGACCGGCAACCAGTGCTGCGCGCTTGCCTTGTCCACCATGCCGGTATCGCATTGCGGGCTGGCGTAACGCGCGTAGTACCAGCTCGATTCGACGAAGGTGTCCATCGTGTCGGTCTCGCGCCGCGCCTTGCCGCCGCACTTGGGGCAGGTGCATTCGTAGAATTCCGGCATCTTCGCCAGCGGCGAACCCGCGCCGTCCGGCACCACGTCCTCCGGCAGTACCACCGGCAGCTGGTCGTCCGGCACCGCCACGTCGCCGCAAGTCGGGCAGTGGATGATGGGGATAGGGCAGCCCCAGTAGCGCTGGCGCGAGATGCCCCAGTCGCGCAGGCGGAACTGCACCTTCTTCTCGCCCAGGCCTTTCGCGGCGAGATCGGTGGCGATCGCATCGACGGCGGCGTCGTAATTCAGACCGTCGTATTTGCCGGAGTTGATGCAAACGCCGATGCCTTTATTTCCATACCAGTCGTGCCATTGCTCAGTGGTGAAGGGGAAAAGCCCGCTGCCAGTGCCATCGCCACTTCCATCGCCATAACCAAAGCCGTCTCCGCGCCCTTGATGGGATACTGCCGAAATTTCGATTACCTGCTTGATCGGCAGGTTGTATTTCTTGGCAAAGCCGAAGTCGCGCTCGTCGTGCGCCGGCACGGCCATCACCGCGCCTTCGCCGTAACCCATCAGCACATAGTTGCCGACCCATACCGGCACTTGTTCGCCGGTCAGCGGATGAGTGGCCTTGATGCCGGTGTCCATGCCCTTCTTTTCCATCGTCGCGATGTCGGCCTCGGCCACGCCGCCCTGCTTGCATTCCTCGATGAACGCGGCGAGCGCGGGGTTGTTCTGCGCGGCGCGGGTCGCCAGCGGGTGTTCCGCGGCGACGGCGACGAAGGTCACGCCCATGATGGTGTCGGCGCGGGTGGTGTAGACCCAGAGCAAGTCGGGAGTCGGGAGTCGGGAGTCGGGAGTTGCGTTGTCGCCTGCGGCGGCGACTTCAAATGCAAAGCGCACGCCGAAACTCTTGCCGATCCAGTTCGCCTGCATGGTCTTGACCTGCTCGGGCCAGCCGTCGAGCTGGTCCAGGCCGGACAGCAGTTCGTCGGCGTACTGGGTGATGCGGAAGAAATACATCGGGATGTCGCGCTTCTCAACCACGGCGCCGGAGCGCCAGCCGCGGCCGTCGATGACCTGCTCGTTGGCCAGCACGGTGTTGTCGACAGGGTCCCAGTTCACCACGGCGGTCTTCTTGTAGATCACGCCCTTCTCGAACAGGCGGGTGAACAGCCACTGCTCCCAGCGGTAATACTCCGGCGT
>MGWR01000045.1 GCA_001801085.1 Gallionellales bacterium GWA2_60_142
TGTCAGATACCATTGAAGACGAAAAATTCGTTGAACTGAATTACAAGGTCATCGACAACAAAACCGGCGACATACTGGTCACCGTGGATTATCCGCTGGGCTATGTGCATGGCGTGAATGACGTGATGTCCGAGGACGTGACCAAGGCGCTGTACGGCAAGAAAGTCGGCGACATCATCGATGTGCCGATCGACACCAGGCTGCTCTACGGCGAGCGGGATGAATCACTGGTATTCACCGATCGCATAGAAAACGTCCCGGAAGAATATCGGGAGATCGGCATGACCATCACCATGGAAAACGAAAAGGGTGAACCGAGAAACTTCATCGTCACCCGATTCGACGACAAAACTTTGACTATCGACGGCAACAACCCCCTTTGCGGCAGGGAAGTCACTTTCATGCTGGAAGTCTTGTCGATACGCGACGCGACCGAGGAAGAGATAGACCTTGGCGGCGCGGTTGGTGCCGATCCCGATCTGAACGAGATACTCGAACGGGCACAATGAAACGCTCTACCCTCTACCTCCTCTACCCCGCGAACAAGGCACTGGAGCGCGCCATTGCGGATGGACTCTGTTTGCTGAGTGAACAAGATGCAGCAGCGGCCAAGCCGGATACGCAAGTCGCCGTCGCGGACAATTTCCGCTACACGCGCGGAAATTATGAGCAGCACCGCTACAGCACCCGCATCTTCGAGCGCCTGCGCGAAGCGCTGGAGGCATCGCTGGCTGCCTCTCCACGCGCGGAGACACTGAACAAGCTCGGCAACATCCTCGCCGCACTGGGCCAGCAGCGCAGAGACGCCGCATTGTTCGAGCAGGCCGTCCAGTGTTTCGAACAAGCATTGGAAAGCTACACTCAGGAAGATACACCACAGGAATGGGCGGCCACACAATACAACCTCGGCACGGCCAATCAGGCGCTGGGCCGCTTGCTTGAAACGACCAACCCGCTGAAGCTCGCGGTGGATGCGTATACCAACGCCTTGCTGGTCTGGACACGAGAAGCGCATCCGGAAGCGTGGATGCAGACCATGCACCAGCTCGGCGCAGCCTTGTACACCCACGGCATCCAGCTCAAAGGCAACCGTCAACTGCAGAAGTCCGTGGTCGCCTGGAAGAATGCACTGGCCGCACTCAATGCAGACGATCACGCACTGGAACTGACCGCCACCCATAACAACCGGGGCGTCACCTTGCACCATCTAGGCGAGTCAGAAGCGAACCCGGACCGATTGAAAGAAGCGATCAATTCCTACGAGAAGGCATTGATGGTCGGCATGGAACAGCAGTTGCCCATCCATGTGTCCGTCATCTGCCGGGTGAACAAGGCGACCGCGCAGAATGCACTGGCGCAATTAACGAACGATGCCGCGCTTGCGGAAGAGATGGCCGATGAATTCGAAGTGATCATCGAATGTTTCCGTCACGCGCTACAGCCGCTCTGCTTAAGGCATTGCGAAGAACAACTGAAAATGGCGCAGACGGCTTCAAGCAGTCAGGTTGCGGGGTAAAGGATGGCTCAGACCCGCCCGGACAGTTTGTTATCCACCTCGATGAACGAGCCGGTATCCGCCAGGAAACGGATCGTGCGCGCGCCGAAGCCGACTTCCGGGCTGGCTTCGCCCTTGTCGATGGACAAGGTCAGCGCCACGCCCAGACGCGGAGACAGATTGTGGCTCTTGCAGACTTCCACGATCTTTTCCTTGAGCGGTTCCAGTTGTTTGACCAGACTGTCCGTCAAGGCGAACACGTCCACCTCTCCGGCAGCGGTCTCGGTGGACAGCTCCCAGGAACTGATCACGGGTTTGTCCAGATTGCTGTATGCGCCGGCGGCATTGACCGTGGTGGGCTCTATGCCGAGCAGGCGCGTGATGTCGTCGGGGTTGAAATGATAGCCAAGCAATGCAAAGTAAGCCCGTCCTTTGTTCGATGCCACGATGATGTCCTCGTCGATGATTTTCTTCGTCCGAGTATAACGTACAGAAAGAGGTGCGCCGTTGTCGACTGAAGCCCCACCAGAAAAAAAACGGGATCCCAACAATCCCTGCCTGTTCTGCAAGGATCCGCGCGGCGTATCGCTGCAGCACGAACTCGCCTACAGCGCGCGCGACACCTACCCGACCAGTCCGGGACACACGCTGGTCATCCCGCGCCGGCATGTCCCCAGTTTTTTCGAGCTGACGCAGGAAGAAGTCGCTGCCTGCATGGGACTCATCCAGCAAGAAAAGAAACTGCTGGATGCAGAGTTCCAGCCGGACGGCTACAACATCGGCGTCAATGTCGGACCTGCGGCCGGGCAAAGCATCCTCCACGTGCATATCCACATCATCCCCCGCTACAAAGGGGACGTTGAGAACCCGCAGGGAGGCGTGCGGCATGTGATACCCGGCAAGGCACACTACACGCGCAAATAATACCGTTCCACGGCCAATTGGGAGGGGCCAGCTACGATAAACCTCCCGCTATCGAGCATCTGTTTTCTACAACCAAAGGAGATAGGAACATGAGTGAAGAAAAGAAGCCTTTTTGCCGCCCCAAGATTCCGGACGGACACGCATTCCGCGTAACCACCCGCCAGAAAGAGATCGTGCCGGGGCAGTTTTTTGTCGGCTACGAAACCACCTGGGAACCGGCGCAGAAAGAAGTGCCCTACACCACGCCCAAGCATCCCTGAAGTAATCGGCAAAGTACGATCAGCCGCGCGTGCCTGAACAGGCGCGCGCGGCTACCGGGTTTTTGCAAAGGCACGATCTATCGTGCCTTTTGCTTTTCGACCGGAAGCAATATCTGCCAACTGGCGAAGGACATCGACAAGCAATCCACCCTCGGCTTCGACCGACTCACTCGCGCGGCGATGAGAGAGGGGAAATCCTGAAGGAGGATGTTCGACCATTGCTGACTATTAGAGTTATTGAAGGTCAGCCTTGGCGCAATATTTCAGGCAATCTAGCGGTAACGTGTCTAATGTTTCTGGGGTGATTCAGCTATCAGGGGCCAGCGAAGAGTATAAAATCTGGACAGGAAAGAATTTTCCTGTGCTTTGGGAGTACCTTCAGATGAATTTGTTCTTCTATGACTTTTCTGCGACAACAGGATGAACGGCAAGTGAAATGCCTGTTTGCGGAAAGATTCAATTACATAGCTTAGATGTAAATACTAAATAGTGAATTCAAATGCCATCTAGTAATGAATTCCCGCAAGACTACGTCCCTCATTTATCAGAAGGCTTCGAAGTTGAGGGTTGCAACCAAGTATTTCCGACTGGTGATGCCCCCTTGACATTTGAGAGACTCAGTTCACCGGCATTCGAACATCTTTGTTGGCGGCTAATTTTGAAAGACCATCAAATTGTTGGTCAACAGTTAGTGGGGGGACGCGGAAATTCGCAACATGGCCTAGATTTATTCGCATTTGATCATTTTGATCCTGAGAAACTCTTAGTTTTTGAATGCAAATGCTGGCAGAAATTCCCTGCCGATGAATTAGAAAATGCAGTATCAAAATTTCTAACAGGTAAATGGGCTAAGCGCGCATCCAGATTTACTCTTATCCTCGCCCAAGAAACGATTAGCACTTTATCAAGTAAATGGCTTGATCAAAGAGACTTGCTACGCAGCGCAGGTATTGAAGCTGATATATGGACTGGTGCTCAATTAACTGAGCGCATTCAACGTTTCCCGGATTTGCTTTCGAAATTTTTCCCTACTGCGGACATCAGGTTTTTCGGTAATGAATGGATGCAGCGAACAGGATTTATTGAACGCTTAAGTCAAGCTTTAGTTGATCCACGCCCAAGTGTAGTAAGAGCGGCCAAAGAGTACCTGGAAAACGCAAGTGAGAAACCGGCGTTAGTTGATGAGAATACGTTTGGAAATCAGTGGTCCATTAAAACACCTTGGGTACATCTGAGCAGCTTTCTACCAGATGGGCAATTTTATCCCGGTTCTGCACTAGTGGTGCTTAAGCGTAATGATTTAATGGGGGCCTCTATTACTTTTGACCAAAAATGGCTTCTAAAAAACCTTTTATGTACGCCTGGTGCGCCTCTCAAAAATGAGTTTCGTCCATTTATTAATGGGGTTCTGCCATCATCGCAGGATGAAGAAAGATATGTGGTTGATTTGAAAAATTGTCGATGCACACTTTCAGATGAAGGCATGAATGATTTTGCATTGGCGGTTGATCGTCTTTCATCTAAATATCTTGATGCATTGCTGCGAAGAGAAAGCAAATGGGGCTCCTCAGAATTTCCTGTTGTCGATTATGGTGGTCCACATGTTGCGATTTGCACTTTGCCGGAGTGGCTTTGGTGGGATATTTTAGGCTTCGCAAATGTGCATGATTTTGGAGAGGGAGATACGGAATGGCATTTCTTCGATGGGGCTCTTGGGTGCCTAAAGCCGTATAGCAAAACCGATAACGATACATACAAACGAGGGCATCACGGCATTTTCCATATATCTCGAAAGCTGGAGGGGATTACGTATGGTCATGACCTCGCGCTTCTTTGGACTCCCCCAGACATAATATTCGATAAAGAGGTTAGCCCACAGAAGTGGTGGCCATGTGATTTTGCATATGCTTGGATAACAGAACGCCTTATTCCAGAAGTTATCAATTGGAAGGTCAGCGGGAGTTTTAATGAGGCAAAGTATATCTTTTCAAGAAGCCGAAAAAAGAGAGCGCTATTAGAGCAACTAAATGCTGCGGCAGAAATAGGTGATGTTCGTACTTTAGAGTTAGTAAAGTCTCAGCGATATAAAAATATGGGATTACATAAGATTGTCGAAATTCTGCAATCACACTTCACCTTATTTGTTACTACGTATATTTCAACAGATGAAATGGCTGGCTTATACCGAGCCCTTATTCTTTTATTGAAGGGCAAGCGAGGACACTTAAGTTATATTTCCGGCAGTTTGTCCATACAAGGTCCGATCGACTCACATTTGACCATTTCTGAGATTCTGGACAAGCGCATTTCTAGTGGCAAATTGGATTCGGGCATTTCGAATGTTGATTACACTTTACGTGCGATGATGGCTGCGTGTGGTGATGATGACAAGTGGATATCTGAAGAAGAAAAATGCTCAATTCATGAAATGTTGCTGCCATTCATGAGGCTGTACGACCAAGACTTGCTTGTTAGAAGACATTCCAAGTGGATATAACCCACTATAATTTACGAAACTCACTCTTAACTTGACCAAGTAGATTGAATCGCCCCCGAAACAGCAGATACCTTTCTGCTTGATTGTCAGGAGCTAATGCTGTCGTTTCACAGTGTGGCTTCATTTGTCGGCTTCGGTCGAACCACTCATCACCCCAGACGCCCCTCTGCCATCACCCACGACGCGCAGCCTCGATTGCCGCGATGTCGATCTTTGTCATTTCCATCATCGCGTCGAACGCACGCTTGGCGGCAGCGGGGTCGGGGTCCGAGATCGCTTGAATGAGCGCGATGGGCGTGATTTGCCAGGACAGCCCCCATTTGTCCTTGCACCAACCGCACGCGCTCTCCTGCCCACCATTGCCCACGATGGCGTTCCAGTAACGGTCCGTTTCGGCCTGGTCTGCGGTTGCGATCTGGAACGAGAACGCTTCGCTGTGTTTGAATTCGGGGCCGCCGTTGAGGCCCAGGCATGGGATCCCCAGAACGGTGAACGAGACGGTCAGCACGTCGCCCTGCTTTCCCGACGGATAATCGCCCGGGGCGCGGTACACCTCGCCGACGACCGAATCGGGGAAGGTCTTGGCATAAAACCGCGCCGCATCCTCGGAGTCGCGGTCATACCAAAGACAGATCGTGTTTTTTGCTGGGGTGATCATGGCTATCCTCCATTGAGTGAAACACGGGTTACCGAGCCACTCGTTCCAAGTTGTCAGGCGGCGAGTGGGATGACTGTAATGCGCGCTTTCATCCCAGATTATTCATTAGATTCAAACCCCTCCCAGCCTCCCCTTGTCAGGGGAGGAGCGGGCGCGGGAGGGCAATATCCACCGCGCGCCGCACAGTGAAAGCTTGGCCCTCCCCCTGACAAGGGGGAGTTGGAGGGGGTTTAGTTCCAATGGATTTTCTGGGTTCATATCACCACACCCCGCTCGCAATCTTTTGGCGTCGAGCCAGTTCCTTCTCGCTCGGCTCGACACTCGCGAACGAACCGGGGCGGACATCGCCAGCCGGCACATATCGACTCATCACAACGCCGGTGGTCGAAACCTGGGAGCGAACGAGCCGCAACGCGGAAGGTTTGGTGGTCTCGCCGAAGAGGCGCTTGCCGCGCCCGAGCACTAATGGAAAGGTCCACACGTTATACTCGTCGATCAGCGACGCGGCCTGTAGTGTCTGGATCAGATTGCCGCTGCCGATGATCTGCAGGTCCGGGCCCGGCTGGGCCTTGAGCGCGATGACTGCGGTGACCACATCGCCTTGCAGCAGGGTCGAGTTGTTCCATTGCAGCGTCTTCAGCGTGCGCGAAACCACATGCTTTTTCGCTGTATTGAGCGTCCTCGCAATCGGATCGTCTTCGGGCTGGTATGGCCAGTACGCATCGAATATCTCGTAGGTCCTGCGGCCGAGCAGCAGTTCCCTGTCCTTGCCGTCGAAACCTGATGCCGAGACATCCATCGCTTCGTCCCAGTAGTTGAACGTCCAGCCGCCAAGGGCAAAGCCGCCAGTCGTGTCTTCCTCCGGTCCGCCGGGTGCCTGCATGATGCCGTCAAGCGACACGAACGTGGATGCGATGAGTTTTCTCATGGGAACACTCCTGCAGTTGTTAAGGGCGGGGCTTGGTCATACCAGAGAACGTGCTCAGCAAATTCGCTCCAACAGTGAATCTTGGATTCGAATACAACAGGACTCTCGCGGCGAGTGTGTCAGTTTTTCACTGCAGAACAAATGCATGAAACACTGTAGTTTCATTCACGAACCGTCCGTCGTGAAGTGATTGACTTCATCGGTCCGGAGTTCGATGATGCTCGTTCGGGCCCCTCTCTTCTCAGGGCGCCCACGTCAGCAGGAGGTGATTATCATGCTCGACATCAATAAGGCCATCATCGATCCGCAGCACTATGAGCACGACCCCGAAGGCAACATGGCCGACCTTCCGTCGTGGTCGCCGCACTATGCAAATCGCGAAGCCAGACTCGAAGGCATCGAACTGACCGAGGAACACTGGGAAGTCATCGTCTTCCTGCGCGAGCGTTACCGGCAGCACGGCAACGAGGACGCGGCGCGCGAGATATTGCGCGAGATGGAAGAGCGTTTCTGCGAAGGGCGCGGACGCGGCTATCTGTATGACTTGTTCCCGCGCGGCCCGGTGAGCCAAGCCAGCCATCTGGCGGGGCTGCCGTTGCCGCCGCACTCGCAGGACATATCGTTCGGCAGCGTGATGTAGCGCTGCCTAGCAGATAGGGTTCTGGCTGATGGTGACGATGAGTTTGCCTGCATCGTTGCGGTAAATGAGTTGTTTGAATGCGAGGAGGAGCGGTACCGGAGCCGAGTTCTTTTGCTTGCGGCTGTTGATTTTGCTTCGACGGTTACTCGTCAAATGGATTTTTTATTTCCACCCCGGTTCCGCGAAAATCATCTACGTTGCGGGTGACGATGGTTAGGTCGTAAATCAATGCGATTGCTGCTATCTGTTTATCTATAGGATGCTGAGGATGGGGCGACATTAACCGTCCCCACACTTGGGCGCACTCTCCATCGAAAGATAAAATCTTATCCGCATAATCACCAACGACCAGATCAAGCCATTTCTCAAGTTTCTTGGTTTGCGGAATATCGCCGCGATGGCGGATGTTTTCCAAGCCGCG
Source organism: Gallionellales bacterium GWA2_60_142 (assembly GCA_001801085.1). Taxonomy (GTDB): domain Bacteria; phylum Pseudomonadota; class Gammaproteobacteria; order Burkholderiales; family Gallionellaceae; genus Gallionella. The sequence continues at coordinate 7,824 of MGWR01000045.1, forward strand.
CCGAATTTCTCCGATTGTTTGAGCGGATAGATAAATGTCAGCGGCATCCGTTTCTTTGAAGAATCTCCTCACACCGGGATTGGCTTTCGTCCCCTTGCGCGCCTCACTGATGACGTTTGTATCAACCAAGTACATACAAAGTTTTATGCGTTGCGGAAATTGAAGTCGGCATCTTCGCCGACGTTAGGCATAGCCGACAAAACTTCGGCAACCGAACGACGCTTTGGGCGTTGCAGAACTGATTTAAGAATCTCACGATGCTCAGCTTCAGCACTTCTTCCATGCGATGCTGCCAGTTGCTTTAAAGCCAGGGCGACATCCTCTTCCACATTGCGAACAACAAGATTGGTAGCCACGATGGGAACTCCTTTTGTAATCATTGATAGCAATATACTTAAGGAGTGATTGCATTGCAATCTGAATTTACTGACGGATTGTAATGACAGACTGATCCACTGAGCGAAAACAGACGAGCTCATTAATCATCCGCCAATGCAGACCGGGTTCCAGAGACGCGATATCCGCTGGCATCCCTTGGGATGTCAGCTTCCGATGCCATCCACGCCGGTAGGATTCCTCCCTCGCTGCGGCCCATGATGAGTACGCTGCCCATTGGGCATTCTCCATCAGATAGGAGAGGCATTTGACAGGGCAGATCAGGAACGCTTCCAGCAAACGCGATGTAACCACGCTTCGCCGATTATCGTTAGGCAGCTATAAATCCCGGCAACTTGGAAGCCTTCACATCGAAGGTTGCGGTCGCGCGACATCCAAGCCGTCGGTTTTGGGCACCGATCAGGCAATCAGCGAAATCGGCAGTCGTGTCCTTCCAGATGAAAAGAGCTTCCTCAATGGCCGACTCATCTTCGAATCGAACATCGGTCGCATCAAGCAAGCCAGAGATGGCTTCAATTATCAGATTCTTCGGCAAGCTGTAGCGGCTACGCAGCACCCATTCGGTTTCCAAGAGAACCAACTGGCTTACGAAAACACGACTCCCTGCCGCGACTTCACGCTTGATCAGCTTTCGTGCCTTCTCAAACTGCGCTTCGTCATCCCGAACCAGGAAGCGAACGAGAACATTGGTATCGACCCCCAGCATCACCGCGACAACTGCTCAACTGGAACGGGCTTGCGACCCTTTTTGTGTAACACGCCCGCCAGTTCGGTGATGCTCTTGGTTTTTACCCGCATGACTACCGTGCCGTCTGGCATCAACGTGAACGTCATGCGGTCTCCGGCCTTCATGGAAAGACTATCCCGAATTTCCTTTGGAATTGTTGTTTGACCCTTACTGGTAAGTGTGGCGTCGCTTGACATTTCAATCTCCTTTTTTCCTTACAATTGGCATTGTAGTAAGACGATTGATGACTGGCAACATGTTGGTGATTTGTAACTGCTCAGGAGGACATTGTTTTGTTCCTTTCTGGATGCCACCGACCACCCCGACCAAATTTGAGTCATCCAACACCTCTCAAATCAGAGTTCACCCCTTATCCCAATAAGCTGTCGCTATCCCCTCGCCCAGATCGGCCTCGATCAGACGGCGGCGCACTTCGAGCAAGCGTGCTATCAACGCGGGTTCGCGTTTGGCATACGTTTCGGCATCGGCAATGCGATTTACCACGACACCGAGCAGTTCGGTGATGGCGTTACCGATGGAGTTCTGGCTGATGGTGACGATGAGTTTGCCTGCATCGTTGCGGTAGATGAGTTGTTTGAAGGCGGGTTGCCAGCGGATGGCGTTGGCATATTTCGCATCGACGATGCAATGGTCGCGCACTTTCTTGGCGGTCTTCATGAAGTCGTTGTTGAACAGCAGCACGCTCTCCACTTGTTCCGGGAAATACACGTCCGGCAGCATGGGCGCGTTGTGGGTGGAGACCTGCGAGAAGAAGGTGCGGTAGAAGTCGATAAAGCCCTTCAGTACTTCGTCGTACTCTTTCCAGAAATGCACGTCCTTGAGTGCCGCTGCCCCGCCTTGTACTTCCCAACTGGGCAAGCCCTGCGGATACCCGGTGAGTGCGATGCGCGCATCGGCTTCGCTAGCCGGTTTGAGTATCTTCAAGCTCAGTGCCTTGGCAAAAAACTCGCGATACACGTCGCGCATATAGGCTTGGAACAGGCTGTGCTGCCCGCCATCGGTCAGGTTGGGATTGTTGGTGTCGGCCACTTTTGCCGCGCGCAAGGTCGCCATCGGGAACACGACAAAATGGTTGTGCAACATGCGGATGCTGGGCACGCCGGGTGAAGTCAACGGCCATGTCGCATCCAGACTCGCCTCTCCCGCCAAGATCAGCGCCTCGTCCGGATCGGGGTATTGCTCCAGCATGTAATCGATGATGATCTGGTTCATGCGATTCCACACCTGCTTCACATTGTCTGCAACTTGAGTGCGCCGCACGGGGCGACCCAGCGGATTGAGGATGCTCTTGGATGTGTTATAGATGATGGAGCAATCGAACTCGGTGCTGTGTCCCAATGCCTTGCGATACAGCAACAGGCTCTCCGGGTTCGTCAGCAAGCCGTTGTTGTTCACCAGGTCGTTGAGATTCTCCGTGCTGTTGAAGAACTCGTTGTGCTTGAGTCCCTCCGGCACTTCAAGGGGAATGGAGCGGAAGGGGGTGACGATTTCACGCGGGCCGGACTGCATGCTTCATTCCCTCAGAATGGTGGTCATGATTATTTCCATTTGCCCGTCATGCCGGGCTTGACCCGGCATCCAGATAGTTGAGCGAACTGGATTCCCGCTTTGCGAGCAACCGCTACGCGGCTTGCCTGCTTACCCCTTTGCGCGGGAATGACGAGACCTGAGTCTGTTTTACGTTTGCGCCCAGGGCAGGCCATCGAAGCGCCAGCCATTATGCGAGTTGCGGTGATGGCTTTCGTCGAGGTCGCCTTCGAATCCGTGAGCGACGTTGTATATCTCTTTCAGACCGGCCTTTTCCAGCGCTTCGCCCGCATCGGCGGAGCGGCGACCTGAACGGCAGATGAGCACGACGGGACGATTGACGCTGGATGCTTTGCGCACATGCGCAACAAACATCGGATTGACTTCCCAGTCCGGGCCGTCCACCCATGGAATGTGAATGGAGCCGCGCGGGTGGCCGACGAACATGTATTCCATCTCGCTGCGCACATCGACGAACACGGCTTCGGGATTGGCTTGCAGAAAATCGTAGGCTTCTTTCGGGTTGAGATGTTGCATGGTCGCTCTCCTTCTGAATGTATACGGGATGCGAGGATTATAGTCCCGTGAGCACGCGATTGTGTTCAGCGAATCGGCAGACCTACTTCCCCGCGATGTCCCGTAATTTCGTCGGCTGGATGACATGCCCGTCCAGACCGGCCTGTTTGGCACTGCCGCCAGCCACGCTCATCAACTCGGAGTAATACACCACCGGGATGGCGTGACGAGTATGGTTGTTGCGATGGGAGCGTTCATTTAGCCTCCGGTAACGTTCGTATTTCGAAGTTCATAGTCGAGAGGTCTCCCAGTATCCAGGTTGGTATCGCCTTCACGCCCGGCGCATCGATGCCGGCCACCGAGCCGGGATTGACCAGCCAGCATTCGCCGTCCTTGACATGCTTCTGCTTGTCGACATGGGCGGTATGGCTATGGCCATGACAGACCAGATCGTAATCGCCGGTGCAGGCGAAAGCCTGTCCGTGGTGCGGCATATGGGTGACGAATATCCTGCGTCCGCCGAGTTCGAGCACCGCCTCTTCGCCGTGATAGGTGAACAGTCCATTGGCCTTCGCCATCATGCGGTACAGGGCCGCGACGTCGCCGACGTTGTTGCCGTGTACTGCGTGTATGGGAATGTCGAGTTTGAGGGAAGCGCGCAGGGTGTTGACGCCGATCAGGTCGCCGCAGTGGATGACGGCTTGCGCTCCGGCGGACTGAGCCTCAAGAATCGCCGCCACCAAAGGATCGGAGCGGTCGTGACTGTCTGAAACGATGCAGATTCTCATAACCTTATCGTATGGCGGGTTTTTCGCATTAGGCCCAATCCACAGGCAAGGTGTCTATAGCCTCATCGGGCAGGGGCATACATAACCCGAACGGGCGATGCTCGCGAGATATTAGCTTATTGATATTTTGGGGGATTCAGCATAGTCTGCTAAAGCCTTTTACCGGAATAAATTACCGAATCGATGCAGGAGAAAACGATCAGCCACCCCGGCACCAAACACAGCGGATTTTCATGGGCGCGCGAACCGGATTTCACGCCCCCCGGCAATGATGGCGGCGTGAGTTCCTGCCTGAGCAACGAGTTTGCCGCGCCGCGTGTCGGCGAGTTGCGCACCCTGCTGGAAACCTTCCTGGAAAGCATCATCGGCACGGTGAATGCGACCGCCGGCGTGGTGCGGTTGCTTTCCCCCGACGGATGCACGCTGGAAATCATCGGCTCGGCCGGACTGTCCGCCGAACTGCAGGAAGAGGCGGAAAGCTTCGTCGAGCTGGATTGCGAGGCCAACGACAAAGCCACCTTCGGCCACGTGATCCACGCGTCGGACATCAGTTCATGCGACTCGCGGCAGAACTGCCGTTACGCCAGCTGCCGCTTCCAGTCGCTGGTCGCCGCCCCGATCGAAGCACCTAACACGCCGGGAGTAGCGCTGGGCATCCTGACGGTGTTTTTCGATGTCCATCGCGAGGCGGCAGGCCGGGTCATGAACACCATCGCGGCCTTTGCCGAAGTCATGGGCGCGGCCATCGAACACACGCGCGCCAACCGCGAGGTCAGCCGCAAGGAGCGGCTCGCCGCGCGCCAGGAGATCGCCAACGACATCCACGACTCGCTGGCGCAGACGCTGACCTACGCGCGCATGCGCGTCAGCCTGCAACTCGAGGCGATACGCAACGGCAACGAGGTGATGGCCTCCAAATATGCGCGCGACCTCGACGAGGCGCTGGAGATCGCCCAAAAGGGCACCCGCGAACTGATCGCCGACTTTCGTTGCGAAATGAATCCGGGCGGCCTGCTGGCAGCGCTGCATGACCTCACCGCCGAGTTCCGCGAACGCAACGACATCGTGCTCGACTATCACAACCGACTGGTCGATCTCGAATTGCCGCTCGAACACGAGATTCAGGTCTACCACATCGTGCGCGAGGCACTGACCAACATCAGCCGGCATTCCGGCGCATCCCATGCGCGCCTGTTCGTCGATGCCGATTTCGGGTATTACGTCTTCACCATAGAGGATAATGGCGACGGCGCCCACACTTTCACCCCGGTGGAGGGACACTACGGCATGATGATCATGCGCGAACGAGCACACCGTATCGACGGCGAAATCAGGGTAGACAGCGCCTCCGGCCTGGGCACCAAAGTGCAATTATTCTTCCCCGAGCCCTCGCCAAACTGGAGAACGACAAATGACTGACAAATTGAAGGTGGTGCTGGTCGACGATCAGAGCCTGTGCCGACGCGGCCTGAGCGAATTATTGTCGAACTGCTACGGCTTCAGCGTGCTGGGCGCGACCGCCAGCATCGACGAGCTGCGCCTGCTGCTGGACCAGAAGCCCGACCTGCTGATCGTCGACCTGCGCATGAAACCGCTGGACGGCATCTCGCTGCTGGAGCAACTGCGTAGCGAAGGCTATCTCACCCCCGCGGTAATGCTGACGATGAGCGACTCCGAGGCCGACCTGGCCAAGGCGATCCGTGCCGGCGTACGCGGCTATCTGCTCAAAGACATGGCTCCGGAAGAAGTAGTGGATGCGATCCGGCGCGTCGCTGCGGGCGAACTGGTGGTCGCACCGACGATGACCATCAAAATGATAGACCTGCTGCGCGGCGACCAACCGGACCAGGAGCCCAAGAGTTCGCTCAAGCTGCTGACCGAGCGCGAGCGCGAGATCCTGCAGCTGCTGGCGCGCGGCGAAAGCAACAAGGCCATCGCGCAGACGCTGTCGATCAGCTACGACACGGTCAAGCAGCATGTGCGCCATATCCTGAACAAGCTCAACCTGTCGTCGCGGGTCAAGGCCGCAGTGCTGTTCGCCAAGGAGCAGGGGCATGACAACGACGACGCACCGAGCTGCTGAACCGGGCGTAGCCCATCGGGGTTATATAGGCCCTTACCCGATATGGTTATAGACTCTCCGGGTGCGATTGCGCCTAATAGCGGCTCTGGCCAAAGTCGCCGGGACCAAAGTCGCCAGGGATAGACCTCCAGGCGACTTTGGCTATTCTTCCGGGAAAGATTGCATGGCCCGGACAATGCAGTAAACAGGCAATCGACACAGACCGCCTTCAAACGGCGCTTACCAACCGAATTAGAAAGAGGGGAAACATGGCACACATCGTAATCATGGGCGCGGGGATCGGCGGTACGCCGGCGGCATACGAAATGCGCGACAAGCTGGACAAGAGCCACAAGGTGACCGTGGTCTCAAACAGCGAGAACTTCCACTTCGTCCCTTCCAATCCTTGGGTCGGCGTAAAGTGGCGCGAGCGCAAGCAGATCGAATTCCCAGTGCGCACCTACCTGGAGCGCAAGGGCATCGAATTCATCTCGACCGGCGTCAAGCGCGTGCATCCCGAGCAGAACCAGCTCGAACTGAACGACGGCAAGATGCTGGCTTACGACTACTTGGTGATCGCCACCGGACCGAAGCTGGCGTTCGAGGAAGTGGAAGGCCTCGGCCCGCACGGCGGCCATACTTACTCCGTCTGCCATGTCGATCACGCGATGAAATCGCACGACGAGTGGGACGACTTCTGCAAGAACCCCGGCCCCATCGTGGTCGGCGCGGTGCAAGGCGCATCCTGCTTCGGCCCCGCCTACGAATACGCCTTCATCATGGAAACCGACTTGCGCCGCCGCAAGATCCGCGACAAGGTGCCGATGACCTTCGTCACCTCCGAACCCTATATCGGCCACCTCGGCCTGGGCGGCGTGGGTGACTCCAACGGCATCATGGAATCCGCGATGCGCGACAAGCACATCAAGTGGATCTGCAACGCCAAGGTCACCAAGATCGAAGCAGGCAAGATGTACGTCACCGAGCACGACGACCAGGGCCAGGAGAAGAAGAAGCACGAGTTGCCATTCAACTACAGCATGATGCTGCCAGCCTTCAAGGGCGTGGACGCGGTGTTCGGCATCGAAGGCCTGGTGCAGGCGCGCGGCTTCGTCACCGTGGACAAGCACCAGCGCAACGCGAAGTACAAGAACATCTTCGCGGTCGGAGTCTGCGTCGCCATCCCGCCGGTCGAGCCGACCCCGGTCCCGGTCGGCACGCCCAAGACCGGCTACATGATCGAGTCCATGGTGACCGCCACCGTGCACAACATCCACGCCGACTTGACCGGTCAACCTGCGGACAAGGAAGCGACCTGGAACGCGGTGTGTCTGGCCGACTTCGGCGAGACCGGCGTCGCCTTCGTCGCGATCCCGCAGATCCCGCCGCGCAACGTGAACTGGTTCTCCGAAGGCAAGTGGGTGCATCTGGCCAAGGTCGCGTTCGAGAAGTACTTCATCCGCAAGATGAAGAAGGGCACTTCCGAACCGTTCTACGAAGGCAGCATCATGAAGATGCTGGGCATCGAGAAGCTGAAGTAAGCCTGCGCAACCGCAAAATAAAATAAAAAGGGCCCCGCCATGGCGGGGCCCTTTTTCATGTCTCCTGATTATTCCTTCACAAACCGGATAGCGCAGCAATCGAACGCATCCGCAACGCTAGCGCCGTCCTCCGCATGACCGTAGAGCATCAAATATGAAACGGGAATTGAGGTAATTCAGAAGACCAACAAAATTGGTCGGAGCGAGAGGATTCGAACCTCCGACCCCTGCGTCCCGAACGCAGTGCTCTACCAGGCTGAGCCACGCTCCGAATTGAAACTAAAATTGCCGGGTCGCGGCAAAGTGGGCCAATTGTAGCAGAGACTGTTTGTATTGAGAATCATCCAGTGCAGAAATCGCAGCACATGCCGCTTCCGCTTCACTCAGCGCCTGTTGTCGAGTGAACTCCAGCGCGTCGGTGGCGTGGATGATCTCCAGCACATCGGCGAACTTGCTTACGTCGCCCTGCTCGATCGCGCCGCGCACGATGGCAGCCTGCTCAGGCGTGCCGTTCTGCATCGAGAAAATCAGCGGCAGGGTCGGCTTGCCTTCGGCGAGGTCGTCGCCCAGATGCTTGCCGGTCTGCGCCTCGTCGGCGGAATAGTCCAGCACGTCGTCGATCAACTGGAACGCGGTGCCGAGATGCATGCCGTACTTCGCCGCCGCCTCTTCGTCGGCAGAGGAAGCCTTGCCGAGGATTGCACCGAGGCGCATCGCCGCCTCGAACAGCTTCGCGGTCTTGTAGTGGATCACGCGCATGTAGCTCGGGATATCGACGTCGGCATCGTTGCAGTTGAGCAACTGCAGCACCTCGCCCTCGGCGATGACGTTGGTCGCATCGGCCAGCGTCTGCATCACGCGCATCTCGCCGACCTCGACCATCATCTGGAACGCGCGCGAATAGAGAAAGTCGCCGACCAGCACGCTAGCGGCGTTGCCGAACATCGCGTTGGCGGTCTCGCGCCCGCGGCGCAACTCGGACTCGTCGACAACGTCGTCGTGCAGCAGCGTCGCGGTATGGATGAACTCGACCACCGCCGCGAGATTATGCTGGTACTCGCCCTTATAACCGAAGGCCTGTGCGGATAGCAGCACCAGCGCCGGACGCAGTCGCTTGCCGCCGCTATTGACGATGTACTCTCCGATCTGATTGACCAACACCACTTCCGAATGCAGGCGCGCGCGTATCACCGCATCCACTGCGGCCATGTCCGCCGCGAGCAATTGCTTGAGGTTATCCAAAGGTTATTCCTTGATTATTCAGACCATGCGGCGCGTCGGCGCGCTCTTCTCGTGGGGCGGCATTGTCGCATAAAAATCAGCCTGACCGCGACGCCACAAATACGCTCCGATCAGCATCCCCACCACGCTCAATGCCGCGACGTAATGCGCCGGCGCCAGCGGATCGAGCGGCAGCAACATGCTCACCATCACCGGCGTCAGGCCGCCGAACACCGCGTACGCAACGTTATAGGAGAAGGACAGGCCGGAGAATCGCACCGCCGGCGGAAATGCCTTTACCGCGACGCTGGGCACCACGCCGATGACGCCGACACAGAAGCCACTCAACGCATACAGCACGTAAATATTTTCCGGATTGGTCGCCATCTGCATGTAGAACAGCATAGAGGTGATGCCGAGCATCGCGCAGCCGGCCATCATCACCCTGCCTGCGCCATAGCGGTCGGCCATCAAACCGAACGCAACACAGCCCAGACTCAGAAACAGCGTCGCGATGCTGTTCGCCTGCAATGCGACGGCGGCGGGGATGCCGTAAAGCTTTTGCACCAGCGGCGGCGTCATCAATATCATCACGATGATGGCGGCAGAAAGCAGCCAGGTCAGCAGCATCGTCAGGACCACCGCCGGACGGTGTTCGCGCACCACGGTCTTTAGCGGCAACTCGTCGGCCAACTCCTGCCGCGCCTGCATCTCTTTGAACACCGGTGTCTCGTGCAGGTACTGGCGCAGCCACACCGACAGCAGCCCGAACAGACCGCCGATGATGAACGGTATGCGCCAGCCCTCGGCCAGCAGTTCGTCGGGCGCATACATCCGGTTCACCGCAGTCGCCACCAGCGAGCCGAGCAGGATGCCGCCGGTCAGCCCTGCGGTTAGCGTGCCGCAGGCCAGCCCGACGTGGCGCGCCGGCACATGTTCCGAGACGAACACCCAAGCGCCCGGCACCTCGCCGCCGATGGCCGCGCCTTGCAGCACGCGCAAGGCCAGCAGCGCGATCGGCGCCCAGATGCCGATCACCGCGTAGGTCGGCAGCAGGCCTATCGCCAGCGTCGGCACGGACATCAGGAAGATACTCAGCATGAACATGCGCTTGCGCCCGAACAGGTCGCCAAAGTGCGCCATCACGATGCCGCCCAGCGGACGCGCCAGATAACCCGCCGCGAAGATGCCGAATGTCTGCAACTGACGCAGCCAGTCCGGCATGTCGGGCGGGAAGAACAATTGTCCTATCGCCAGCGCGAAGAACACGAAGATGATGAAGTCGTAGAATTCCAGCGCGCCGCCGAGGGCGGCCAGCGACAGGGTGCGATAATCGCTGCGGGTCAGATTGGACATGGAGGCCTGATTCGTGGGGAATGCGAAAGGCCGGCAGTTTAGCGCGAAGCTCCCGCGCAGGCCAAACCGGACGCCAAAAATCGAAAATTTGCCCAACTCCCTATTTTTATGGATAATGCGCGGCCCTATAAGTGCGTACACCCGCCGCACCGAACCCAAATTAAGGAAAGAAAATGAAAGACAATATCCACCCGAATTACCAGGAACTGACCATAACCTGCAGCTGCGGCAACACATTCAAGACCAAGTCCGTGCTCGGCAAGCCGACCATGCACGTCGAAGTCTGCTCGGAGTGCCACCCGTTCTACACCGGCACCCAGAAGATCGTCGACACCGCCGGCCGCATCGACAAGTTCCGCCAGAAGTACGGCACCAAGGCTGCCGCTTAACGCGAAGGGAACTTCGCGCAGCGACACCATACAAAAGGCAGCGTTTGCTGCCTTTTTTATTTGCGGCGACAATCTTCGCCCTCGACCAAGCTGAACAGGAATAGCCATGCGTACTCTGATCATTGCCTTCTCTCTCGTGTTGCTGGCCGGCTGCGCGCAAAACCCTGTCACCGGCAAATCCGATTTCGTAATGATGTCGGAAGGTCAGGAGGTCGCACTCGGCCGCCAGGCCGACGTGCAGATCAAGCAGCAATACAAGGTCTATGAATCGAAGGCGCTGCAGGACTACGTCAACCGCGTCGGCCAGCGCATCGCCAAACAGAGCCACCGCCCCGACCTGCAATATCACTTCACCGTGCTGGACTCGCCAGAGATCAACGCCTTCGCGCTGCCCGGCGGTTACGTCTACATCACGCGCGGCATCCTCGCTTACCTCAACAGCGAGGCCGAACTGGCCGCGGTGCTGGGCCACGAGATCGGCCACGTCACCGCACGCCACGGCGTGCGCCAGCAAAGCGCCGCGCAGGCTGCCAACATCGGCCTGAGCGTCGCTTCGATCTTTATTCCGGAGCTCGGATCCGCGGCCGGACAGAACCTCAGCAACGTGATCGGCGGCGCGCTGCTGTCGGGCTACGGTCGCGACCACGAACTGGAAGCCGACCGCCTCGGCGCGGTGTATCTGGCGCGCACCGAATATGACCCGCAGGCCATCATCAAGGTCATCGGCGTGCTGAAGAACCAGGAGCTGAAGGACGCCGAACTGGCCAAGCAGGAAGGCCGCGAGCCGCGACGCTACCACGGCCTGTTCGCCTCGCACCCGGACAACGACACGCGCTTGCAGCAGGCGGTGGGCGAAGCCGGCAAGAACGGCTCGGCCCAGGCTCATAACGAAGGCCGCGAGGACTTCCTCAAAGCCACCGACGGCTTGGTGTACGGCGACAACAGCGATCAGGGCATCGTGCGCAACAACCGCTTCTACCACGCCGACCTCGGCATCGCGCTCGCCTTCCCGGAAACTTGGCAGGTGCACAATCTGCCCGACTCGCTGGTCGCGGTCAGCCCGAAAGGCGAGGCGATGATGCAGCTGAAGATGGATCAAAAACCGCAGGGAACGCCGACCGAATACGCGCGCCGCATGGTGGGCTACGGCGCACAGACCCGCGCACTCGACCTGGCCGGCCTGCCCGCCGCGACCTTCGAGCTACCCAACGTCATGGGCGGCGTGATCTACCACGACAAGAAGGCCTATGTCCTGCAGGCGCAAGCCAAAGAGCGCGGCGGCCTGAACGCTCACCGCGACACGATCTTCGACACGGTGCGCAGCTTCCACTCGCTCACCACCGAGGAACGCAAACTGGTCAAGCCGCTCGGCGTCCGCGTCATCACTGCGCGTGCAGGCGACACCTACGCCAGACTGGCGCAAGGTTCGCCGCTGGGAAAATCGGCGGAAAGCTATCTGCGCCTGATGAACGCCCAGTACCCGGATGGCGAACCGCGTCCGGGACAGGCGATCAAGATCGTGGAATAGAGACATGATAAAAAACAAAAACCGTAGCGAGTTCCGCAGCAGGTCTTAATGTATTTCATCAAACCCACCGATCCCCACCCGGTCACCCCCGCCAAGGCGGTGCTGCTCGGGCTGCTGCTGCTGATCTGGGTTTTCACCGGACTGATCGGCCACGACCCGTGGAAGCCGGATGAGGCGACCAGCTTCGGCGTCGTCTACTCGATGCTGCAGAGCGGCGACTGGCTGGTGCCCACGCTGGTCGGCGAACCCTATCTGGACAAGCCGCCGCTGTATTACTGGAGCGCCGCGTTGTCCGCCAAGCTGTTCGCGCCGCTGCTGCCGCTGCACGACGGCGCGCGCCTCGCCAGCGGACTCTACATCGGCCTGACGCTGCTGTTCCTCGGTCTCGCCGGACGCAAACTGTACGGCGAAAATCGCGGCTGGGCTGCGGCGATCATCCTCATCGGCTGCCTGGGCATGATGGTGCGCGGCCACCAGATCATCACCGACCTCGGCCTGCTGGCCGGCTGCGCGATGATGCTGTTCGGCTACTCGCTGAGCCAGGAGCGCGCGGTGCGCTCCGGCGTCTGGATGGGCCTCGGCGTCGGCATCGGCTTCATGTCCAAAGGCTTCATCGCGCCGGTGCTGTTCGTGCTGATCGCCGCAGCGCTGCCCATCATGTTCGAGCAATGGCGCGTGCGCCGCTATTTCGCCAGCCTCGCGATCGCCGCGCTGTGCGCGCTGCCCTGGCTGACAATCTGGCCGCTGCTGCTGTACCAACATTCGCCGCGCCTGTTCGCCGACTGGGCATGGGCGCACAACATCGGCCACTGGATCGATTACGCGAAGAGCGGCCCGAACAAGGAATCGCTCTATTACCTGAAAAACCTGCCTTGGCTGGCCTGGCCGGCGTGGCCGCTGGCGGCATGGGCGGTGTGGCAATCGCGCCACCGCCTCGCGCTGCGCGACGACCTGCAACTGCCGCTGGTCGCCTTCGGCGTGATGTTCCTCACGCTCAGCCTCGTGCCCAACATCAAGGAAGTGTTCGCGCTGCCGATGCTGCTGCCCATCGCGCTGCTCGCCACCGCCTCGCTGTCGGCGCTGAAACGCGGCGCGGCGAACGCGCTGGACTGGTTCGGGCTGATGACCTTCGCGCTGGTCGCCATCGCCATGTGGTGGGGCTGGGCCGGCCTGCTGCTGGACAACCACGCCAAGATCACGCTGTGGCTGAAGGACTACCAACCTGGCTTCGAACCGGCATTCGACGAACCGGCCTTCGTCGCCGCAATCGTCGCAACCGTGCTATGGCTGATACTGGTATGGCGTGTCGGCCGCTCGATGCGCCGCGCCGTCACCAACTGGGCCGCGGGCATCACGCTGGTGTGGGTGCTCGCGATGACGCTGTGGCTGCCCTGGCTGGACAGCGGCAAGAGCTACCGCAACATGGTCGCCTCGCTGAAGCAGTCGATGCCCAAACACTACCGCTGCGTCGGCTACGACTACCTCGGCGAAGGCCAGCGCGCGATGCTGCACTACTTCGGCGGCATCATCACCCGCACCGACCGCAAGGAACGCTGCGACCTGCGATTGATCCAGGGCGACCGTTTATCCAAGCCGTTGCTGGACGAGACACGCTGGGAGAAGATCTGGGAAGGCAGCCGCAAGGGGGACAAGGGGGAGCATTACCGCCTCTACCGCCGAATCCAGTAGGTTGGGTTAGCGCGCAGCGCGTAACCCAACATCAAAAACAAAACCGTCGGGGGTAGCCCGACGGTTTGGATTTGGATTTTCGATGTTGATGTTGGGTATCGCTGCGCGCCACCGGCAGCAAACGGAATAACAGTACCTATGAAACCCACAATTTCCGGTTGACGGCAGCATGATTTAGCATATACTTAAAATATATATTTATTAAATCGGGGCCATCATGAAAACCGCAAAGCTGTTTCAAAATGGTCAGAGTCAAGCAGTCAGGCTTCCCAAAGAATTTCGGTTCGAGGGAGATGAGGTGTTCATCAAAAAGTCCGGCAATGTCGTCCTGCTCATCCCGACCGCACATTCCTGGGACTCCTTGCTGGGCAGTCTGGAAAAATTCAGCCCCGACTTCATGTCCGAGCGCAGTCAGCCGCAGCAACAAACTCGCGAGGATGTTTTCTCATGATGGTGATGTTGGATACCAATACCTGCATCGCGCTAATCAAACGCAAGCCGGTTCATATCTTGCAGAAATTCAGCGAGTACCAGGTCGGGGATATTGGCATCTCGGCAGTTACCTTGGCCGAGCTGCGTTACGGCGTTTCCAAAAGCCAGCATCAGGCCAAAAATCAGGCCGCGCTGGATGAATTTGTATTGCCTCTGGAAGTTGCCGCTTTCGATGAACAGGCAACGGTCGCTTATGGCGTGCTGCGAGCATCGCTGGAAAAACAAGGTATGCCCATCGGCCCGCTGGACACCATGATCGCAGCGCATGCGCTCAGCCTGGGAGCGTTGCTGGTCACCAACAACACGCGGGAGTTCAATCGGGTTTCCGGCCTGACTGTCATTGACTGGATCAGTCCGGATTAGCGCCGTAAGGCGGTATAGTTTATCAATGAGGCCAAGCTCAAATTAAAATTAAAGCATGGCGGGCGACAGCCCGTTATGCCTTGATGCTTTTAATTTAGTGAAGCCAAAGCGCGCTCCCGGCTTTAAACCTTAATCCCGCCCCCATATGAACAAAGTAGCCCCCACCAAAGACGAGATCGCGCTGATGGTGCCTTTCACCGGCCTCGCGCTGAAACACATCCATGTGCCGACCAGCCGCGAGGAATTCGCGGTCGCGGCGACCAAGATCAAGGCGGCGGGCATCGTCGGGTTCGATACCGAATCGAGGCCGACGTTTGCCGTCGGCGAGGCCAGTGAGGGGCCGCATCTGGTGCAGTTCGCGCTGCACGACAGGGCCTACCTGTTCCAGATGCACATGACGGAAGGACATCCGTTCCTGGTCGAGTTGCTGCGATCGGAACGGCTCATCAAGGTGGGCTTCGGACTCAGGTCAGACAGCAAACATATCCGCGCGAAACTGGGCGTCGAACTGGGCGGAACGGTCGATCTCAATACGGTGTTCAGCATGGATGGATACCACAAGGAGATGGGCGTCCGGGCTGCGGTGGGGCTGGTGCTCAAGCAGCGCTTCGCGAAGTCGCGCAAGGTCACCACCTCCAACTGGTCTCAGCCCCAACTCACGCAACAGCAGATGCTCTATGCGGCGAACGATGCCTATGCGGCGCTGAAAGTGCTGGAAGCCATTAACATCCCCCGCGCAGAGTTGCCTGTCATGGGCTCGATCCCGAATGAACCCAAGGTATCGGAGCCGGAGCCATCGGGCGCAGGCCGTGGTTCTCGCACGGAGAGATACCGCAAAGAGCGCGGACTCGATTCGACTCCCGCCATATCGTCTCTGCCGAAAGAACTCGTGCGGCCGTGGAAGCTGCTCACTCTCGCAGTCGGCATCGGTCTGCTGATATGGGGTTCGTTCCATTACTCCGCTCCGGATTGGGATATTCCGATCAGTCTGATTATGGCGCTCTTCGCCTATCTGTCGGCGGGCTGGTCCATGCATGTCATGGTCGAGCGCAGGTGGCGATATTTTCCGCTGATGCTGCTGGCGACCTGGTGGTCGGTGGATGGCTGCTATGCACTCTACTGGTATTTCAAGGATCCCGTTGCGCTGGAGCTGATGCGCGCGGCGAATGCGCCCGCCTCGTTGAGCCTGTACTGGATGTGCGGCCTGGTATGGTTCTGGAACGGCTCGCTGAAAGAACTTGCCGCAAGACTGATACGCAGGCGATATTGAATCCAAAGGAGGCGCGACAATCCGCAGCTCAGATCGGCCGATGGTGATGATTGCTTCGCCGCTTTTAACGGTGTACCTTGCCTCACCGTTTTGCTGCCTGTTTCCGTTTGAGCGCCATGCTTGATTTCACCGAATACACCAAGATCTTCATCAGCCTGTTCGCGATCCTCGATCCGTTCGGGATCATTCCCATCATCGTTCTGTTCACCGCCGGGATGACGGCTGCTAGGCGCGCGTATGTCGCCCGCCTCGCGTCGCTGACGGTGTGCGCTATCCTGATGGTTGCCCTGCTGATCGGCCAGCCGCTGCTGGCATTCTTCGGCATCAGCATCCATTCCTTCCTCGTGGCGGGCGGTATCCTGTTGCTGCTGATGGCGATCAAGATGATGCTCGGCAACTTTTATACTTCCGGTTCCGGCAAGAACGGGCATGCCGACGGCGAGACGGTTTCGGCGAATGCGATCGTGCCCTTATCCACGCCCCTGCTGGCGGGGCCCGGCTCGATCAGCGCGGTGATCGTGGAGGCACACAAGGCGGACGGCCTCATGCATTATCTGGTCATGAGCATGGAAATCATCCTGCTCGGTTTCATCGTCTGGCTGACCTTCATGATCGCGCCCTGGGTAGCGCAACGGATAGGCAAGATCGGCATCAGCGTCTTTACCCGCTTGATGGGATTGATACTCGCCGCAATCTCGGTGGAGTTCATCGCCAGCGGAATGCGCGGGTTGTTTCCGGCACTCGGCTGACGCCGGACGCATCCGAATCTTAATCGGGGAGATCAAAACAATATGTTCATTATTCCTGTCGGCAACCGGGTGGACTGGAAGCGACCGCCGGTCGTTACGCTGCTGCTCATTTTGATTAATTGCTTTGTGTTCTTTTTCCTTCAGGCGGGAGACGAGAAAAGCAACGCGCAGGCAATGCAATTCTATTTTGCATCCGGACTGCCGGATTTGGAGTTGAGTCGCTACTCGAAGTACCTCGAAGCAGAAGGCTCGCTGCACGAGCGGGAAGAATTCAACGGGCTGCTGGCCAAACGCAATCGCGCCACCTTGCCGATGATGGAACAAGACGCGAAGTTCATGCGCGAGCTGCATGCCGGACACATCATCACGCCGCAGGATGCGGAGTTCGCCAGCTGGACTGCGCAACGCGACGAATACGAATCGAAACGCTCGTTCACCGACCGCTATGTGTATCAGGTGGACGATCCCAGCCTGCTGACGGCCACCACCTCCGGCTTCATGCATGGCAGCTTCGGCCATTTGTTCGGCAATATGGCGGTGTTGTTTCTGGTCGGATTCATGGTCGAATCGGTGGTCGGCAAAGCACTGTACGCGCTGGCGTATGGGCTTTCCATCTACGCGGCGATTTTCGTATTCGGCCTGACGGCCCATGGCGGCGCCCTGCTGGGCGCGTCCGGCGCGATTGCCGGCGTGATGGGTTTGTACTCGGTCATTTTCGGTTTTCGCAAAATCGACTTTTTCTATTCGCTGGGATTTTATTTCGACTATGTGAAAGCACCCGCGATCTTGCTGTTGCCGTTGTGGCTGGGCAACGAGCTGTATCAATTCCTTTCCGAGCAAGGCGCGCACATCGCCTACATGGCGCACTTCGGCGGCTTGCTGTGCGGCGCGATCATGGGCGCGCTGTATCGCTGGCAACGCCCGGCGCTGATCGAGAGCCGCCACGAAGAAACCGAGAGCAAGGATATGGACGGGCAGACGTTCCAGCGCGGCATGGACCTGCTCGGCGCGATGGAATTCCAGAAGGCGCTGGCCGTGTTCAAGACCTTGCAGGAGAAGCATCCGGACGACCCGAATCTGGCCCGGCTCGTTTATCGTGCGGCGAAATCGAATCCGTCCGGCGAGGACTACCATCGCGCGGCGCTCCGGCTACTGGCATTGCCCGAAATGGATGCCGCCACCTCGAATCAGGTCCACAGCATTTTTCATGAATATCTGGATTGCGCCAAACCCGCGCCTAGGCTGGGGCACGATCTCGTCGCAAGATTGGCGAAGCGTTTTTCGGGTATCGGTCACAGCGACGATGCGGAGAAATTGGCGAGCCTGCTCCAGCGTCTCGCGCCGCAACACGGCGAACTGCCTGCCGTGCTGCTGGCGCTGGCGCGCGGCTATTATCGCGAGCAGCGCAAAGACAAGTTCGAAGAGATTCTGAAATCCTTGATGAACCGGTTCCCGCAGTCGAAAGAAGCGGAGGCGGCAGCGGGGATGTTGCGCGTGGGTTAGCCGGCCGCCATCTTGGTCAGCAATTCCAGATACTGGCTCGCCTCTTTGGTTATCGCGTGATCGGGATATTTGGCCTGTATGTTGTGCAATATCTGCATCGCCTGCTTGTCCATCCGATAGTGCTCGCTGAGTATCTGCGCCGAGAGGAAATACACCAGCGGGATATGCGGATGATTCGGATAGCGCCGGTCGAAGCGGCGCATCAGGTCGAGGGCGAGCTTTAGCCTTTTCGCCATGCGCGCTGCCGCGGCCAGTTCATGCACCTGATACGAATCCTGCAACTGGAATTCCGGATCGGCTTTCAGGCATTGCTCGCATAAATCCATCGCCTGAAACAAGCGCTTCTCGTTGACCAGCTTGACGATAAATTCGCGCGCATGATGCAACGCCGCGGTCTGCTTGCCCGCCGCCACCAGGAGTTTCTGGTAGCGCTCGTGCAGCTCGTTGTTCTCCCACCGCGTGCGCAACTCCTCACGCAGCAGGTCGATGGCTTCATCCTGTTTTCCGTCTGCGACCAATGCGCCCAGCTTCGACAACACGGGATCGGCGGCCTTGCCGGGTGCTAGCTTGGCTTCGGCTTCTTCGAAACTCACCGCCGCAAACACGCCCAGTTGCTCGTGGTATTGATAGATCGCATAACCCATCATGTGATAGGTGATGAGCGTGAAATAAAATTCCACGAAACTCAACAGCGGCAGCGCCAGCCACGAGT
Source organism: Gallionellales bacterium GWA2_60_142 (assembly GCA_001801085.1). GTDB lineage: Bacteria > Pseudomonadota > Gammaproteobacteria > Burkholderiales > Gallionellaceae > Gallionella. The sequence continues at coordinate 26,674 of MGWR01000045.1, forward strand.
CCATTTTTTCGTAAAGGAACCCCTGCAACCACTCCCCGCTGGTCGTCAGGCTGAGCAGGAAAAAACACAGCGCCAGATAAGGTGAGCCGATGGTCTTGATGTAGAAGAATATCTTCGCCGGATTCAGCGCCGGCCACAGGCTGCGCTCCACCGCGATAATCATGACGCCAGCCGGGATCAGTATATTCAGGAACAGCGAACCGAGGTCGTAGCCAATCTCGCCGAACAGGGAGAAAAACAGAAACACGGACACCCCCATGATCGCGAACAACCCGAACTGCCGCGCGACCTGGGACGTATCGCCTTCTTCCGCACCGTTCACATCGCCCGGCTCGTCGAATTGACCGTTGGCGGTGCGCTCCATCACCAAGAAGGCATACTTGAGAAATACGATCCAGAGTATGAAGCGCAGCAGCCCACCCAGCATGTCCGGGATAAACATCGAAATGCCGCCGAACACCGAGTATCCGGCGATGCGCATCATCGAGCCGAGCTGCATCGGGTAAACAAAGAAACTCGGGAGCCTGTGCCAAAAGGGCGTGAAGGCCGGGCCGGACTTGATGGAGAGTTGCTTGCGTTCGGACATGATCTGGACTCCAGATGCGATTTTTCGATGCCATCAGAAACGATTTGCAGAAGTCCGAACCGATAAGAGCCGGTTCGCAATCACTTTCCACAACCCTGGTTACCGGAATCATGATGCCATAAAGGATAGCCGTCACGATAGTTCGGTACAGTATCAAAAGTGCTGATGCCGCTTTATTATCTGCTGCTCCTCACGATTTTCGCCAACTAACATAGGCTGAGCCGGGAAGCATTCCGGCCTGCATTCGACATGACTTTTCCCATCGACATCCGCGAAAGAGACGGCCTGCGCACGCTGCACTTCGATTCGGATCGGGTGCAGGGCGCGATGCGGATCACTCAGCCATACAACCTGGCACTGGAATACACCCGCGAAATGATGGCGTGTTTACTCATGCGCGACACGAGCCGCTTTCCGCACAACATCCTGCTGATCGGCCTCGGCGCGGGCTCGCAGGCGAAGTTCCTGTACCGCCATTTCCCGCAGGCACATCTGACAGCAGTGGAGATTTCATCGAGTGTAGTGGGGGTGGCGCGGCAGCATTTCGAACTGCCGGACGACCCGGCACGATTGGATATCGTGGTCGGCGACGGCTACGAATACTTACAGACCACCGACAAAATCTTCGACCTGATTCTGGTAGACGGCTTCAACGAACACGCACACCCCGGCGACCTCAACACCTTGCCGTTCTATCGGGCATGCCGCGCGCGGCTGAGCGAACAGGGTCTGATGGCGACCAACCTGATCGGTTTGAGCCACAACTACAAAGGCGGTTTTGCGCATATCGAGACCACGTTCGATCACCGCGCCGTGCTGTTTCCGAAGTGCAAGAGCGGCAACACCATCGCCTTCGCAGCGACCGGAGAAGCCATCGATATTGCGCTGGACGAACTGAAGGACAAGGCGCGCGAATTTGAGGCACGCACCGGTCTCGCACTGTTGTCGTCCGTTTCGAAACTGGACAATGCGCCTTGCTGCGGGGACGGAAGATTGCGTATCTAGCCGCAAAGCGGGGTCACTCATCGAGGCAGAGACGCATGCCCCGTTGCACATTTCATCGGGAATTCTCGACCGAGAATTCGGCATGCTCCGATCCGGCATCTTCGACCGGACGGATCACGGTAGGAACAACCATGATGCGTTCGCCTTTGCGGAGGCCGTAATTTTCGCTCAGAAGCTGAGCGATCAGGTGCGCGTGATTCTGATCCGGAACAAGCGCCATCGTCATATTGTCCGTATCGGTGTGCAGATTGATACGGTAAAAATGCGCCGGAATCCTGGCATAAGTACGATGCATAACAACTCCTGTCCGCTAGGGGTTCGGGCCCGTTTTATTGACGCGGCCTCCGAAACCATTCAAGCAGCGACCATGATCCTCTGCTCTTTGCTCCCTTGTTCCGGATAACGCTACCCTCCTATTCCTCCCCTGTAAATATGCCAAATTATCCATGTATATTCCGAAAATACTGTAGAACCGCCCCTTTCGAACGGCGCATCCCGATCGCCGCAATCCGATCGGTATCGCGCAGGCATGGATAGACGTATATTTCGAGCTACGCCAACATCAACCTATATCGGAACGATCTCATGATTAGACTGGACAAGGCATTGGGCGCTTGGGGCAAACCTGATTTCGAGGCCATTCTCAAACAGGAGATCGCGCAACTGGGTGTCGACCAACTGCCCTTGCAGCAGGGGATGTCCGCCGGCAATTACGTGCCTGCCCAGGCGATCACGGCGACGATCCTCAACGTTGACGAGCAGGGAAATGTCATCCGGGTAAAGGCCGGGATTTTCTTCAGCAGCGTAATCGCCGGTTGCAGTTGCGCCGACGACCCTACGCCCATCGACAAGATTGACGAGTATTGCGAAGTGCGGCTGGATATCGACAAGGCGACCGCGGCCACCACGATCGCTCTTGCTGCGGAATAGACTGCGCCGCACCTGCTTGCGCCACTGAACGGGAACCAGACTCATAACAAGCGTCCGCATCCGTTCTCTTCCCGTATCATGCCGCCCTCTCCTGCGTTTACACCTTCAACACGACTGCCCACATGACCGCCACCGAAACATTCATCCCCAGCAAAGACGCCTCGCTCGAATCCTCCATCCGCACGCTGCACGGCAAGCTAGAAGCCATCGGCTTTCACGTCGAAGAGCGCTCCTGGCTGAACGAGATCGAGAACATCTGGTCGGTGCATGTCAGCGACCGCGATTGCCCGAGGCTGTTCAGCAACGGCAAGGGCGGCTCGGAACTGGCGGCGCGCGCCAGCGCCTTGGGCGAGTTCTTCGAGCGCCTGAGCACGAATTATTTCTGGACGCATTTCTATCTGGGCGAGGACATCAGCCGGCGCGACTTCGTGCATTACCCGAACGAGCAATGGTTTGCCGTGGAAGGCGACGACTGGCCCGCAGAACTGCTGACGCCGGAGTTGCAGAAGTTCTACAACCCGGAAAATGGCGTGCTGGCGAGCCAGTTGATCGACCTCAATTCCGGCAATGCCGAGCGCGGCATCTGCGCGATTCCCTACCAGCGTCTGCGCGACGACAGAACCGTGCTGTTCCCGGTCAACCTGATCGGCAACCTGTATGTCAGCAACGGCATGTCGGCGGGCAACACGCTGATGGAGGCGCGCACCCAGGCGCTGGCCGAGATATTCGAGCGCGACATCAAGTTCCGCATCATCCGCGAAGGCATCTGCCTGCCCGATGTGCCCGAGGAAGTCATCGCGCGCTTTCCACGCATCGCCGCCGGTATCAAGGGACTGCGCGAGGCGGGTTACGGCATACTGGTGAAGGACGCCTCGCTGGGCGGCAAATATCCGGTGATGAACGTCACGCTGCTGCACCCGGCCGACCAGGGCTGCTTCGCCAGCTTCGGCGCGCACCCCCGCTTCGAGGTGGCGCTGGAACGCGCGCTGACCGAGCTGCTGCAAGGCCGCGCCATCGACGGGCTGAAGGACTTCCCCGCGCCCGGTTTCGACATGGCGGAAATCGCCGACGAACAGAATCTGGAGATCCACTTCGTCGATTCCAGCGGCGTGATCAGCTGGGAATTCCTGCGCGCCACACCCGACTTCGAGTTCGCCGACTGGAACTTCGGCACGACCACCGAGGAAGACTATCGCTGGTGCTGCGATACGATCCACGCCAGCGGCCACGACATCTATGTCGCCGACTTTACCCATCTGGACGTGTACGCCTGCCGCATCTTCGTGCCCGGCATGTCGGAGATCTACCCCGTCGAGGAACTGCAATGGCAGAACAACACCGTGGGCAATCTGGTGCGCCCCGCGCTGCTGCGCCTGCCGGAACTCGACGAGGACGAATGCAACGACCTGCTCGACACCCTGCTCGACCTCGACCTTGCCGACAACCTCGCCGTCACCACGCTGATCGGCCTCGCCGCCGATCCCGGCAGCACCTGGGCGGACCTGCGCGTGGGCGAGCTGAAGGCCTTGCTGGCAATCGCCGTCGGCGACGAAGAGGCGATACTCGAAGGCTGCGCGTGGATAGCCCAGCTTGGCGAGCTGAACGAAAAACGTGCGCGCGTCTACCGTTGCATCGCGCATCTGGTGCAACTCAAGGAATTGGCGCAAGCGGATTCGACCGCCGCCTACGAGGCCAATCTGCAATTGATGTACGGAGCGGACACCCTGCAACTTGCGCAGCAGTTGCTGAGCCGCGAGACGCAGTTCTTCGGCCTGGGCTCGTTGGGCGAGAACATGGAAGGCAGCGACATGCACAGCCGCCTGCTTGCGGCCTACCGCAAGGTGTGGAGCGACGCGCGGCACTGACCGCACAATACGCCCCCGATCGCCAGACATCCCGCATGGCCGCATCCGGCGCGATGCGCCACGCCCGCCCCTTAGCGACGCCTGCCGTCCCGACGTCGATAGCCCCTGTTATAAATCTCAAAATACAGACGAAGCCTTATGGTTTAGTCGATCTGTCGGAAATAGCATGTGATCGTCCGGTATCCCACGAGCGGGGACAGCCCGAGGAGACAGACATGACCAACGACAACGATGTATCCGGTCTCATCGAGAAGAGCAGCGATCCGGCCTCGCCGTTGCGGCGACGGAACCGCCGCGGCCTGTTGATCCTCTGGTGCGGCGCACCAAGGCATGCGCCGCGCATCCGGCCGCTACCGGCGAACCGGTCCGTGCTGCACGGCGGCGATGCCGGAAGAGCGCGGGATACTCATGAAGCAGCCGAACTGGAAAGGGCGCGTCTCATCATGGATACGCCGCCGCAAAAACGACGACGAAACGGCTGGTGAGCCGGTCAGAACTGTCTTCATCCTGAAATTTGATCTGACAAACGAGGTGATCAAATGAACAAATATTTCGAATTCTTTGCAAAGCTATTTCGCTGGATGGTGGTCGGCATAGTCGCGGTCGTCATCGCGCTGCCGACATACGTCTCGCTGAGCGTGGAAATCTAGTCCGCGGAGAACAGAGTCTGATCGAGATGAATCGCGATATCTTGCGGCGTTTGCCGGGGCATGCGATGCGTTGCTGCGGCCTGGCCCTGTGCCTGGCCTGCACGCCCGCACAGTCCGGCACCCAGATGCTGACCTATGAAGCGCAGACGCTGACGGTGAACAGCGAGCGCAGAACGGTGCGCGTGCCCAGTGGCTACCGGCTGGAGTGGCTGGCCGGCATGGACGGGCCGCGCATGCTGGCCTTCGCCGCGAACGGCGACCTGTACGCCGGATCGAAGTCGGGCAAGGTGTATCGCTTGCCGCCGCCCTACAAAAAGCCGGAAGTGCTGGTGGAGCTGGGCGACTATCCGCACAGCGTGGCGTTCCGACCGGGCGAAATCCTGATCGCGCGGACGGACGGGGTGTATCGCGCGCCCTACCGTGCGGGACAATCGAAAATTCCAGCGGAGGCACTGAAGTTGCTCGCGGCACTACCTGCCGGCGGCGGGCACGACAGCCGCACCGTGGGCGTGGGTCCGGACGGACGCGTGTATGCGAGCCTGGGCATACAGCGCAATTGCAGCGACCAGTATCTGGGCGCGGGCTATCCCTTCGACGAGCAACGCGGTGGCGTGCTGGTCTTGCGCGAGAATGCCGGCAAGGCAAGCTGGGAGCCGTTCGCCTCGGGACTGCGCAACCCGGTCGGGTTAGACTGGCATCCGCAGACCGGCGCGCTCTATGCGACCAACAACGGGCCGGACCATCATGGCTACGAGCAGCCACCGGAATATTTCAGCAGGCTGGATGCGGGTTCATTCCACGGCATGCCGTGGTTCCAGTTCGACGGAAAACAGGTGAAGCGCGATGACTGCGTCGCCAGCGCGCCGCCGCGCCCGGTCGGCGAGGTGACGCTGCCCGCAGCGACGTTCCCGTCGCGCAATGCGCCGCTGGGCATGGCGTTCGCACCCAAGGGCGCGATGGATGAGCGGCTGGAATTCGACGCGGCGGTCGCGCTGCACGGTTCATGGGGCACGCAGCCCGGCGGCGGATTCATCGGGCGAGCTTCGACGCGCCGCCCGCCCAAGCTCGTCGCGGTGCGCTTCCGGGACGGCAAGGCGGTGCGCGTGGACGATCTGGTCGCCGGCTTCCAGCTGCCTGACGGCGAGCGCTGGGCGCGCCCGGCAGGCGTCGCGTTCGGTCCGGACGGCGCGCTGTATTTCAGCAGCGACAGCGATGCAAACGGCCTGTTCCGGCTGAGGCGGATGCGCTGAGCCGGCCTTCCGTGCGCGGAACTCCGGGAACAGAAAGCCCATGTCGATAAGGTCATGGCGCGGACAACGCTGGGATAGAATCCGCAGCCAGAACAATCCGCGGCAAAACCACTCCGATGACGACAAGCGACATCCTGAAAGAACTGCAACCCCACTCCGTCTGGACCCACTTCGCCACGCTGTGCGAGATTCCGCGTCCCTCATATCGCGAGGCCGCGCTGATCGAACACCTGATGGCCTGGTCGAATGCGCGCGGCATCGATGCCGTTGTCGATGGCGTCGGCAACCTGATCCTGAAGAAGCCTGCCAGCCCCGGTTGCGAGTCCATGCCCGGCGTGATCCTGCAAGGCCACCTCGACATGGTGTGTCAGGCCAATGCCGGCACGCAGCATGACTTCGAGCGCGATGCCATCGACGCCGTCGTGCGCGACGGCTGGGTGATCGCGGAGAACACCACGCTTGGCGCGGATAACGGCATAGGCGTAGCGCTCGCGCTGGCCGCGCTGGAAGAGCCGAATCTTGTGCATCCGCCGCTGGAGGTGCTGCTGACAATCAACGAGGAGTCCGGCATGGACGGCGCACGCGGCCTTGCGCCCGGCACGCTGAGCGGCAAGACGTTAATCAATCTCGACACAGAGGAATGGAGGCATTTCTATCTGGGCTGCGCGGGCGGCGTGGATGTGGAGGTGCGCCATGATTGCGCGCAGGAAAACGTACTCACCGACTATGCGCTGCTGCGCTTCGACGTGTCCGGCTTGCGCGGCGGCCACTCCGGCATCGACATCCACCTCGGTCGCGGCAATGCAATCAAGCTGCTGGCGGAGGCGTTGCGCGATCTGGCCGCACACTCCGATGTGCGCCTGATCGAACTGAAAGGCGGCAGCGCGCGCAACGCGATTCCGCGCGAGGCGTATGCGGTGTGCGCGTTGCCCGCCGGAATCGCGGCAAGCATGGACGAATGGGTGCGGCATCGGCATGAGGCATGGAAGCAGCGCTTCGCCGAGGCGGACGCGAACGTGTCGTTCACCTGCCAGCATTTCGACACACCGCCGGACACCGCCATCGCGAACGCGGAGCGCGACCGCCTGCTCGCCTTCCTCGACACGGCCTTTAACGGCGTCTCCCGCGTCAGCGACGATTTTCCCGGCGTGACCGACACCTCCGATAACCTCGGCGTATGCGCGCTGGCGCAGGGAGAATTCAACGCGACGTTCAAGGTGCGCTCGCTGCAAGACGCACGCGCCGATGCGCTGGCCGACAAGCTGGTTGCACATGCGTCGTCCTTCGGATTGCAGGCATGGAAGGACGGCGCATATCCGGGCTGGACACCGAACCCGGCTTCGCCTCTGCTCGCGCTGTGCCGGCGCGTCTACACGAAACAATTCGGCGAGCCCGCCGGATTGCAAGTAATCCATGCGGGACTGGAATGCGGCCTGCTCGCGGCCAGCCATCCGCATCTGGACATGATCTCGTTCGGGCCGGATATACGCGGCGCACATGCGCCGGGCGAACGCGTCGAGATCGAGTCCGTCGCGCGCTGCTGGACGCTGCTGAAGGCGGTGCTGCAGGCGCTCGCGCAGGCCTGAATCGCCGGTGCGGACGCTTGCGCGCGTGAGCTTTAGCCGAACAGGTTGGCCACCAGCGTATATTGGCTGATGGCGCGGACCGTCTGCTGAATGTTGGTGCCGCTCGTCAGCGCTTCGGCAAGCAGCAGGTTATCGAACGAGCCGTTGCTGTCGCTGCTTTGCGCCGAAGAAAAAAGCCCGTCGCCCAAGAGCGTCATGCTGGAAGAGACCTGTGCCAGCGTGGCAAGGGAGGAATACTGTCCGACTCCTTGTTCGGCAAAACTCCCTCCCAATTCGCCGAATGCGTTCGCAGCTTCAGACAGCAGCGAAAACGCGCCCGCAGCATCGGCATCGAAAGCCGACTGAAGTTGGTTCAGGTCGATGCTCAGCCGCCCGCCCCCGCCGGGGAACGTAGCGGGCTGGAACGTAATCCCGAGTTGCGACAGCTTGGTCAGCGCAGAACTGCCGTTCGCATAGTCGGCCTGCGCCTGCGCATCCAGCGATTGGCTCAGGCCTTGCACGAACGTAGTGCTTCCGCCCGGCAGAATGTTCGTGATGCCGATGTCGGCTATGGTGTTCTGCAGGCCGTTGAAGACATCGATAAAGCTTTGCACTTCCGCGGCAAGGCTGGCAAAGTCTGTGCCGAAGTTCGTGCCCCCGCCGCTCGTTGCCGAACCCGGGTTCAGGGCTTGCAGATGCTCCTGGAACCGGGTGGCGGCAGACAACAACCGACCCAGCCCGGAAAGCTCGACGGTCGTCGATGTGCTGTCGAACAAAACACCCGATGAAAGACTCAAGCCGCTTGCCCGCAACGCGGCTGACGGAGCAATGACCCCACTCGCAAAGATGTTGGCAAGTGGACTGCTGGCGTTGATTCCCGCTATAGAATTCATGGCGACCTCCCGATGAGGTTTGCCGGCAAGCCTGATAGCTCACCTGAACTTGTTTGAATGCGACGGGAAGGCAAAAGTTTCATGCGGCTGGCGAACGAAGCTGCATTGGCAGGTCGGGCTCTGCCCACCCTACATGGGTTCGCACACACTATGCTAGCCGCGACCGGGCTTGACCAGCGATTCGAGAAACTCGACCGGCAGCGGGAAGACGATGGTGTTGCTCTTGTCGCCGGCGATGGCGTTGAGGGTCTGCAGGTAGCGCAACTGCATGGCCTGCGGCGATTGCGCCAGTACTAGCGCAGCCTGCAACAGTTTCTCGGAGGCCTGCAATTCGCCCTCGGCATGGATCACCTTGGCGCGCCGTTCGCGCTCGGCCTCGGCCTGTTTCGCGATGGCGCGCACCATGGACTCGTCGATGTCCACATGCTTGATCTCCACGTTGGCCACCTTGACGCCCCATGCATCGGTCTGCGCGTCGAGGATCTGCTGGATATCGACGTTCAGGCGTTCGCGCTCGGCCAGCATATCGTCCAGCTCGTGCTTGCCCAGCACCGAACGCAGCGTGGTCTGCGCCAGTTGCGAAATGGCCTCGATGAAATTCTCCACCTGGATGATGGCCTTCTGCGGATCGACGACGCGGAAATACACCACCGCATTCACCTTCACCGAGACGTTGTCGCGCGAGATCACGTCCTGGCTGGGCACATCCATCACGATCACGCGCAGATCCACCCGCACCATCTGCTGTATGCCCGGCAGGACGACGACGAGGCCGGGGCCTTTCACTCTCCAGAAACGTCCCAACATGAACACCACGCCGCGCTCGTATTCGCGCAGGATGCGGAAGCTCGATACCGCGAGGAAGACAAGCAGCAGCAAGCCGCTCCAGCCAAAATTCCAGATCATGATCCATCTCCTTTCCGTTCCGTTTGCACCACCAGGGTAAGCCCATCCACCGCCGTTATCCTCGCCCGCTCGCCGCGCTTCATCGCGGCATCGCTGCGCGCCTGCCAGCGTTCGCCGAAGGCCAGCACCCAGCCCTGGCCTTCGAAATCGTCGAGCGCTTCCGCCGTGCCGCCCAGCATCGCTTCCGCGCCGGAGACCACCGGCCGCCGCCGCGCGCGTAGCGCGAAGGAGCCGATGCCGGCCAGCACCAGCGCGCTGGTTATCGCCAGCGGCAGCACCAAGGCGAGCGAAACCTGCAGGCCAGGCACGTCGGCGTCGATCAGCATCAGCGCGCCGACGACGAAGGCGACCGCGCCGCCTATGCCCAGCACGCCGAAGCTGGGGAAAAATGCCTCGGCCGCCATCATGCCTATGCCCGCGATCAGCAGCAGCACGCCGACCGCGTTGATCGGCAACATCGCCAGCGCATACATCGCCAGCAGCAGGCTGATGACGCCGACGATGCCGGCGACGCCGATGCCCGGGTTGTAGAACTCGAACAACAGACCGTAGACGCCCAGCATCATCAGGATCAGCGCGATGTTGGGATCGGCGACCGCCTCCAGCAGGCGTTCCTGCCAATTGCGCTCGACGGTGACGATGACGGCGCCGGCGAGGTTCAGCCGGCGTTCGCCGCCTTCCATGCCTACGTTGCGCCCGTCGGCCTGACGCAACAGGTCGGCCAGATCGGCTGCAACGAAGTCCACGACCTTCTGTTTCAGCGCATCCTCGGCCGACAGGCTGGCCGCTTCGCGCACCGCCTTCTCCGCCCATTCGACATTGCGGTGGCGCAACTGGGCGAGGCTGCGCAAATAGGCTGCGGCATCCTGCGTGACCTTTTTCTCCATCGTGCTCCCGCTTGGTGCGCGTCCCTTGCCGTCGTCTTTCCGCTCCGGCTGCTCGCCGCCCATGCCTATGGACACCGGCGTGGCAGCACCCAGATTGGTGCCCGGCGTCATCGCGGCGATATGGCTGGCATACAGCAGATAGGTACCAGCGCTGGCGGCGCGCGCGCCGGAAGGCGAGACGTAAGTGGCCACGGGCACGGGCGAGGCGAGGATGGCCTGGATCATTTCGCGCATCGAGGTATCGAGTCCGCCCGGCGTGTTGATCTTGAGCACCAGCAGTTCCGCCTGCGACTCCCTGGCCTGTTCCAGCGCACGCAGAAAATACGCGGATGTAGGCGGACTGATCGCGCCGTCTATCCCGGCGACTACGACCGTTCCGGCTGTCGCTCCAAACGACAGCGACAACAGCAGCGCGACCCGGCAAAGCAGTCTTCTCGTCGCGCCGTTTTCGAACCATAGTGACATCGCCACTCCCGCACGTTCATCGTCATGCAGAAGTTATATGCGCCGGACAACAGTGCGGCAATACGCAGAATTGCCCATATTGCCCGGCGCTAAAACGCTGCTTCGAGAAGGCCTGCAAAGCAGGTATAGTGCATAACTTGGCTCTGCGTCGAACAGATGCAGAGGCACATTAAGTGCCCGATCCCATTCGAATAATCCGGCATGCACCAACTTGATAACGAGCGTCCCGTAACACCATGAATCTCGACCCACGCACATTGCTGTTTGCACTCATCCTGACCAACGTCATGATGGCGCTGAGTCTGTTCGTCGCCGCCGGTGGCAAGGACAAGCAACGCGACGGCATGCGTCTCTGGGCGATGGCGATGCTGCTGGAGACCCTGACCTGGATACTGGTCGCTGCACGCGGCGCGATCCCGGATGTGCTTTCCCTCGTCGTCGCCAATGGTTTCAAGGCCGGCGCCCATGCACTGGCCCTCGCGGCCGTTTGCGAATTCCAGCGACGCTCGGCACCGCGCTGGCAGTACTTCGTCCCGGTTGCACTGACGATGGTGATGGCCGCACTACTGGCCGACGACATACGCGGCCGCTTCGTCTGGGGCGGCCTGATCTTTGCCTTTCAGTTGGTGTTGATCGCGCGCATGCTGCTATCCGACAAGGAGACCCGCGCTGGACGCGCATGGCGTTTGCTGTTCGGCGGAATCGTCGGGATGCTGCTGGTGCTGGGGCTGCGCGCCGCGGCCGCATTGTCCGGTTACGGCGAATTCGCGCAGCCGCAGAACGCCATCGCACCGCATCCGGTGCAAATCGTTTCCTTCATCGCCATCATGGCGACCGCACTGATCGGTTCGGTCGGTTTCATATTGATGGTCAAGGAACGCACTGACCGCGAAATCATGGAACTGGCGATGACCGACAGCCTCACCGGCATCCCCAACCGGCGCGCGCTGATGGAATTGGCCGAGCATGCCCTGGCCCGGCGCGGAAGTTCGCCGATGACCCTGCTGATGATAGACGTGGATCATTTCAAGCGCATCAACGACACCCACGGCCACCCCGCCGGCGATGCGGTGTTGCGCCAGGTCGCCCGCCGGCTGGCAGGACGGTTGCGCGGCGGCGACGTACTGGGCCGTTACGGCGGCGAGGAATTCTGCGTGCTCGCACCCGACACCGATGCCGAGGGCGCGATGACGCTAGCCGAATCCTTGCGCGACATCATCGCATTCAGGCCGCTGACCACCGATCTGGGCGAACTGCAAGTCACGGTAAGCATCGGCGTTGCGTGCTGCCCTGACGATAAATCGAGGGAACTCAAGGATCTGCTGGCGGAAGCCGACGCCGCGCTCTACGCCGCCAAGGAAGCCGGTCGCAACCGGGTGGTCAGCTTCACGTGCTGAGTTCCTAGATTTGCAGGATGGGTTGAGTAACGCGTTACCCATCAAGCGTACTGACGACACCACTCATCGACTGCTCCTCGGCCATTGCGGTCGTTGGGGTCTTGAGGGAAGTTACTTCCGCTTCGTGCCAGTAGCGGCTATTCCTCCGGCACTAGTATTCCCATGTGGTCAAAACAATTCGATTCCGGTACATTGGGCTATGCATTGCATCAACTCATTCTTGGGCATCTGCTTCGCCCCGGTCACTACCACGGCAAGCCTATTTGGCTTTAAGGATTTTATTGCCGCGCTCGCCTTGCTTGTCATCATCTACACGATTTCCGACATTCGCTATCGGTTCCGCATTTCTGTTTCGCCCACACCACTTTTTAAGATCAGTTACGTGCTCATCATTCTGATTGGATTTGGAACGCTGGCGACGGATATCTGGATCAGCGAGAAATTGCCCGTGCCTGAAATTATCATCATCACGGCTGCAATCTGGCAAGGTATCTTAGCTGCACTGTTCCTTGGATTGGTTATCACGTGGATGCACTACGCCTTTATCAAGCCGCCGATCTATGGTCGGAACAACTACCAAAAGTACGCGCAGGAGCTTTATCGCATAGTGTTGAAAGGTTCGGATGCCGAACTTCCGGTTATCGCACATGAACTCGCGGCATCTGCCGAGTCGCTGGTTACGCTAGCAGCAGGGCTAAAAAGGGCCGAAGAGAATCTAAAGCCTTGCGCCGAAAGTTACGCAAACGACATGTTGCTACTTATCGCCAACCGTAGGTTTTGTCGCCACTTAGTCGCTTCATCGCCGTTAACGGCGATTCGTTTTCTCGATGCTGCCACCGAATTCAAGGCGTTCCACATACCCATTGGCCTGTTTGCACAGAATGTATCTACGGAGGCAATACAGAACAAGGACTCCAGCCTATACCATGAGGTCGAGGGCTATTACTCAGGCCTGCTCGGCTACATTAAGCCCTTTAGTCAGGCTCTTTATGGAAACTACGAACTGGTGGAGGCACTTGATAATCATTCGCCCCTCGATATTCACTTTAAGTCAGTATGGGCATGGGATGCGGATCAGTTTGAGACTTATTGTCGCGTTACGCAGATGACACTTAAGAGCTACTTGGAAGGCGGCCATTGGGGGCGGCATTCCTCCGTCTTAACCAGAGCGCTGGGCGATATTCAGGAAACTACGTGCCGCGCAATCTCGGATATCGAGATTGCGGGGGACGACTACCATGGCGACGAGTGGAACCGTCTTAGTGCGGGGATCGATTTCATCAAGGACAGCATCAATGCGATTGAAGAACTGAAACCTTCTCCTAATGCGCGTACCTTGCGGATTCGACACCGGCTGCACGATAGAATTGTGAACGAAGATTTTTACGACAGGCTTGCCGAGGCCATGTTCAAAATAATTCATTCTGCAGCTCACATCGAGGGGCCGCCTGGCAAAGCGTGGACTGTCCATCACAATTCCGTATGGGGTGAATTTTTCGGGCCCATCTACGACGGCCGAGCATGGAAAGTCGTTCAATTCAAGCTTCGGCGGCTGCTTTATGACGAGATACTGAAACTCGGATCAATGCCGAACTACAAATCGGCTCGCGTGTTAGGAATCTGTTTGAATGTGATGGGCCTGAGTATGGGGAAGCGCTCAGGATATAACCGAGAACACGCCGCCCTTAAAGCGGCGGTACTGACATGGACACAGAGAAACTATCTGCGTCTGCGAGAAGTGAATGCCGAAATCGCCGGTAACTGCCTAATTGGAAGTATTACTTTCGATACCGAGCAATCTCGGCTCGTCAAAACATACGCAAAGGGACTGAAGCCGGAGCCGGCTCGGGAGTACTTGCCGCTTCAGTTGCCTAGCGCGGCTCGCGCCTGAAGCTGAACGTTGACGGTCTGCTCTATGGAAAAGCGAAGGACGGTTTTGAGTCGGGAGCTGACTATCGCTCACGTTGATCTGATAGTCGGCTTAGGCCGAAAAGCCGAAGGAGCACGCCGCCGCAATTACCGACCGAGCTGCTTGTCACATTGGCTGCATCTCATGCGGCTGCCGGCGTTTTCAGGATCACCCTCTCCACCTGCACGCTGGCGTCTCCATCTCCCAGCCACACCTGCCCGTCCTGTATGGTGCATTGCAGATTCATCGTGCGCTGCGCCAGTTTCGCCAGCGCCTGCGTGCTCTCCGGCGGCAGGTTGATAATCGTAAGATTCTTCTGGCGCTCGAACTGCGCGCTGTTCTGCGCGTACCACATGTCGGCGACGCGACCGCCGTAGCAGTACACCACCACTTCGTCGGCGCGACCGCAGGCCTTGCGGATCAGTTTCTCGTCGGGGATGCCGACATCGATCCACTGCTCGATTGCGCCGGTCAGATCCTTGCGCCACAGGTCAGCCTCGTCGTCGTCGGTCATGCCCTGACCGAATTCCAGGTACTCGTGCGCATGCAGCGCGAACACCAGCAGGCGCACCATCAGTCGCTCGTCGGTCTCGGATGGATGCCGCGCCAGCGTGAGCGCGTGATCCTGGTAGTAATGCCGTTCCATATCCGCGATTTGCAGATTGGCCTTGAAGATGGTTGCCTTGATTGCCATGGATTTCCTGTTTCTGTCTGGTGGTCGCCGCTGCGGCGGGGCGCATTGTATCGCGGAGAACGCCGATACGACGCGACTCCATCTGCGCCGCACCGCCCGTCCTGTCTGCTAGACTTCGCCGCTCTGTTCTTACACCTCTGCGCACCAGCCATGACGCTAGATTGGCAAGACGGCCTGCCGTTCTCATCGCACTTCGGCGATGTCTATTTCTCGGCCGACTCCGGACTTGAAGAAAGCGATCACGTCTTCCTGCAAGCCAACCGGTTGGCGGAACGCTTCGCCGCGCTGTCCGCAGGAGAGAGCTTCACCGTCGGCGAGACCGGCTTCGGCACCGGACTGAATTTCCTTAGTACGTTGCGGCTATTCGAGCGCACAGCGCCGCCGGGGGCCAGCTTGGATTTTTTCAGCGTCGAGAAATTTCCGCTGAAGGACGACGACCTGCGCGCGGCACTGGCGCTGTGGCCCGAACTTGCCGCCGATGCCGAGACGCTGCTGGCGCGATGGCGGCGGCGCGTGCCGGGCTGGAACCACTGGTCGTTCGGGCGCGTGCGCCTGACGCTGGTCATCGCCGACGTCGCCGAAGCGTTGCCGCAACTGCCGGAGAACGCGGTGGACGCGTGGTTCCTCGACGGCTTCTCGCCGGCAAAAAATCCGGAGATGTGGGGCGAGCAAGCGCTGACCGCCATCGCGCGCGCCTCGCGCGCCGGTGCGACGATCTCGACCTACACCAGCGCGGGATGGGTGCGGCGCGGCCTACTGCAAGCCGGGTTCGACGTGGCGCGCGCGCCGGGATTCGGCTTCAAGCGCGAGATGCTGAGCGGTCATCTTTCTGTTCACCGCACGGACAACCAGAAATGTTGCACACCGCGCACCGCCCTCGTCATCGGCGGCGGCATCGCGGGCTGCGCAACGGCGCATGCGCTGGCTGCGCGCGGCGTGCAGGTGACGCTGCTGGAGCGCGCACCGCGACTGGCAAGCGCGGCTTCGGGCAACCCGCGCGGCATCCTGCATGCGCGCTTCGGCGCAGGCATGAGCGCGCTGCACCGCTTCGTGCTGGCGTCCTACGGCCACGCGCTGGCGCTGCTCGACGAAGCGCTGCCGACGGACGGCGAACTGCGCGACGAATGCGGGTTGCTGCAACTGAAATGCAACGAGGCCGAACAAAAACGCATAACGAAACTCGCCAGGATCGAGTGGCCCGCGCACCTGATGCAGTTCGTCGATGCGGCACAGGCCTCGCAACTCGCGGGCATGCAAATGGTACACGGTGGGCTCTGGTTCCCCGGCGGCGGCTGGGTCGTTCCGCCCGCGCTGTGCGCGCGGCTGGCGGACAATGACCGCATCGAACTGCGTCTCGCCCACAAAGTGGAATCGCTGGCCCGGACCGATACGGGCTGGCGCGCTATCGGAGAGGGCTGGGCAGTCGAGGCGGAAATCGCGGTGGTGTGTTGCGCGCAATCGGCGCTGGCGCTGGAACCGTTCGAAAATTTCCCGCTGACGCCGGTGCGCGGACAGATCAGCCTGTTGCCCGCGACCGCGGCCAGCTCATCGTTAAACGCGGTGGTGTGCGGCGACGGCTATTGCGCGCCCGCCGTCGGCGGCATGCATGTGAGCGGCGCGACGCATGCGTTCGACGACGAGGCGCTCGATGTGCGCTCGGCGGATCATGCGGACAACCTGGCGAAACTGGCTGCGTTCGCGCCGACGCTGCGTGAGGCGCTGGGCAAGATCGATATGGAAGGATTGGACGGACGCGCCTCGGTGCGCTGCTCCGCGCCGGGTGCGATGCCGCTGGTCGGCGAAGTGCAGCGCGGACTGTATTGCAGCCTCGCGCACGGCACGCGAGGCCTGCTCACCGCAGGACTCGCCGCGGAAGTCATCGCCGCGCAAGCCTGCGGACAACTCCCGCCGCTTCCCGCAGCCGTGCTCTCCGCGCTGTCGCCGCGTTCGCGCGTGAAAAATACGTTGATTTGAGTAGGGTGGGCACGTTTCTGTCCCCGCAAGGGGGAGGCCGACGGGTTCCCAACGGCTGCGCCGTTACCCGTTCGCTCCGCCCACGCTGAAATATTTTCCGAGAACAGAAGCTATCCGTGAAAGCCAATCTTGTGGGAGTGAATCTTGTGGGAGCGACTTCAGTCGCGATGGGCATGCCGCATATCCACGTCCCCTTCGCGGCTAAAGCCGCGCCTACGAGAGCTGCAGCCCTTGTCGGATGGGTGGAGAAAAGCGAAGCCCATCGCCGTTAAACAAGCTCGCGGCTATTTCTTCGCGCTGACGGCGGTGAGGATGCCTTGCAGGATGGCGACGGGCGTGGGCGGGCAGCCGCTTACCGCGACATCCACCGGAATGACGTTGGAGACTTTGCCGCAGGTGGCGTAGTTTTCGCCTCCGTTGTCGGGAGAAAAGATACCGCCGTCGCATCCGCAATCACCGATGGCGACGACCAGTTTTGGTTCGGGGGTGGCATCGTAAGTGCGCTTTAGCGCTTCTTCCATGTGACGCGACACCGGGCCGGTGACCAGCAGCAGATCGGCATGGCGCGGGCTGGCGACGAATTTGATGCCGAGACCTTCGATGTTGTAATAGGCGTTGTTGACCGCGTGGATTTCCAGTTCGCAGCCGTTGCACGAACCGGCATCGACCATGCGGATCGCCAGCGCGCCGCCGAACACGTCCAGTATTTCTTTTTGCAAACGCTGTTCGATCAGGCGCATGGCCTCGTCCGCTTGCGGCGGCGTTTCGGTTTTGATGCCGGTCTTGATGATCTGTTTGAGTATCTGGTACATCAGAGATCCTGTCCGCTGTAACTCAGGTTGAACGACTTATTGATCAGCGGAAAATCCGGCACGATGTTGTCGATGATGGCGTGTTCCAGCAGCGGCCAGTTTTGCCAGGAAGGATCGTGCGGATGCACGCGGCCAAGTTTTCCTTCGGCATCGGTATGGATCGCCACCATCACTTCGCCGCGCCAGCCCTCCACCATGCCGATGCCGAAGCCGTTCGCGGGCAGTTTCTCCAGCAATGCGGGCGCATCTTCTTCGTGGATCAGGTTGGTCAATATCTCGCGCTGCAAACGCAACGATTCGAACAGCTCGTCGAACCGCACGATGACGCGCGCCGCGACATCGCCGTTGCGGTAGGTCGCCATCCTCACGTCCAGCTTGTCGTAGGGTGCGGTGGCGAACTGCACGCGCGCATCCCAAGCCTGCGCGCTGGCGCGTCCGGCCATGCCGCATAGACCGAGCTGTGCGGCCAGTTTCGGCTCGACGCGCCCGGTTCCGATGAATCTGTCCTGCACCCCGGCATGTTCTTCGTAGATGCCGCGCAGGATACCCACCTCGCGCTCCAGCATCGCGCATTCTTCCTCGATGACGCGTTTGCCCCCGGCATCGAGGCTCACCGTGACACCGCCCGGAACGATCTTGTCCATCAAGTAGCGATGGCCGAACAACGTTGCGTTGTTGCGTAGCACCTGCTCCTTGAGCATCCAGAATTGCGCGAAGCCGAACGCCAGCGCGACATCGTTGCCCAGATAGCCGAGGTCGCCCAGATGGTTGGCGACGCGCTCGCGCTCCAGCAGCAGCGCGCGCAGCCACAACGCGCGACTCGGCGGCGTCACGCCAGCGATACTCTCCGCCGCCATCGCATAGGCCCACGCATAAGCCACGGTGCTGTCGCCGCTGACGCGTCCGGCCAGTTTCGCGCCCTGCTGCAAGCTCATGCTCTCGAAGCGCTTCTCAATGCCTTTGTGGGTGTAGCCGAGACGCTCTTCGAGACGCAGCACCCGTTCGCCGATCACCGAGAAACGGAAGTGTCCCGGCTCGATGATGCCCGCATGCACCGGCCCGACCGGGATCTCATGTACGCCTTGGCCTTCGACTTGTACGAAGGGGTAGGCGTCCGCTTCCTGCGTGCGATTCGCCGCTGCATCGAAATCCTTCCGCAACGGGAAACTATCGCTCGCCCAGGCCGCGTGGCGCAGCCATTTACGCTGATCCGGGGCGTCCTGCGCGCGGAGGCCGAGCAGGTCGTAAGCCGCGCGCTGCATGCGGCTTGCAGCAGGGAATATCTGACTGATGTCCGGATACGCAGGTTGATCGGCAGACAGCAGAACGTTCAGGCAGACCATGCCGGTCTCGTTGACCAGCACCACATGCAGCATGAAGCCGCGCGGTCGCGCGTCGCTGCCCCACAACGCCACCAGCCTGCCGCCGCCGTCGCGCACCTGCCGGCAGATTTCGTGCAGGTCGTCCGGCGCGATCTCGCCTGCCCATGCCGGTATGGCATCGGTCATTCTGCTCAATTTCAGGTTGGGATGTTTGATCGGCATAGTCGTTTATCCCAGCAAAGCCGCCGCCTGGCGATACCAGCCGGCCAGATAGGGCGGCATGTACAGACCGAGCATCAGCACCAGCAGCAAATGCACGAACACGGGTATGAGTGCGGGCGGATGCGGCAAGGGTTGCGCGGTGGTCTCGCCGAACACGATGGGCTGCATCTTGCCGAAGATCGCGGCGAACGCGATGCCCAGCGCGATCAGCAGGATGGGCGTGGTCCACGGGTATTCGTGCATGGCCGTGGTGATGATAAGGAACTCGCTGGCGAACACGCCGAACGGCGGCATGCCGAGGATGGCGAAGGTGCCCAGTGCCAGCCCCCAGCCGACCGTGGGGCTGACTTGCAGCAGGCCGCGGATGCTGTCCATCTGCTGCGTGCCGGCCTTCTGCACCGCGTGGCCGACCGCGAAGAAGATCGCCGACTTGGTCAGCGAATGCACCGTCATGTGCAGCATACCCGCGAAGGTCGCCACCGCGCCGCCCATGCCGAAGGCGAAGGTGATGAGCCCCATGTGTTCGATGGACGAGTAGGCGAACATGCGCTTGATGTCCTTCTGCCGGAACAGCGAAAGCGCGGCCACCACCACCGAGAGCAGGCCGAAGCCCATCATCAGGTTGCCGGCAAAATGATTGCCGAGCGATCCGTCCACCAGCACCTTGCTGCGCACCACCGCGCACAGCGCGACGTTGAGCAACAGGCCGGACAGCACGGCGGACACAGGCGTTGGGCCTTCGGCGTGCGCATCCGGCAGCCAGCTGTGCAACGGCACCAGACCGATCTTGGTGCCGTAGCCCACCAGCAGAAAAATGAACGCCAGCTTGAGCACGGTCGGTTCCAACTGGGCCTTCACCTCGTTCAGGTGCGTCCACAGCAAGGCCGTGCCACCCTGCCCCAGCACGCGCTCGGCGGCGAAATACAGCAGGATGGTGCCGAACAGCGCCAGCGCGATGCCCACGCCGCACAGGATGAAATATTTCCACGCCGCCTCAAGACTGGCCGGGGTGCGATAGAGGCTGACCAGCAACACCGTGGTCAGCGTCGCCGCCTCCATCGCGACCCACATGATGCCCATGTTATTGGTCGTGAGCGCCACCAGCATCGCGAAAGTGAACAACTGGTACATGCTGTAATACAGGTGCAGCATGCCGGTGGTGAGCTTGCCGTGATGCTGTTCGATGCGCATGTAGGGACGCGAGAACAGCGAGGTGGTGAACGCGACGAAGGCGGTCAAGGCGACCAGAAACACGTTGAACGGGTCGATGAAAAACTGCTCGTCGAATGCGATCTGCGGCCCGGAATCGATCACGCGCATGGTCAGCACCACCGAGGCGGCGAAGGTGAAGAAGCTCATCAGCGAATTGAGTTCCGCCGCCCAGTTGCGCGAACCGAACACGGCCAGCAGCCCGCCGCCCAGCAGCGGGATCAGCAACAGCGCGAGGAGTTGGAGATCAATCATCCTTGAGCTTCTCCATGTGCGTAATGTCCAGGCTGTCGAAGGTCTCGCGGATCTGGAAGAAGAAGATGCCGAAGATGAAAGTCGCCACCAGCACGTCCAGCGCGATGCCCAACTCCACCACCAGCGGCATGCCCTGCGTGGCGCTGGTCGCGGCGAAGAACAGGCCGTTCTCCAGCGACAGGAAGGCGACCACCTGCGACACCGCCTTGCGTCGCGTCAGCATCATCAGCAGCGACAGCAGCACGCAGGCCAGCGCGATGCCTATCAATCCGCGCGTGATGCCTTCGGCCAGTTGCGTGATCGGCGCGGCCAGATTGAACGCGAAGATCACCAGCGCGATACCGACCAGCATGGTGGTGGGAATGTTGATGAGCGTCTCCACGTCCCAGCGCACGTTCAGCCGACGGATCAAACGGTACAGCAGCCATGGCAGCAGCAGCACCTTGAGCAACAACGTCAGTCCCGCCGAATAATAGAGATGATGCTGATCCGTGGAATAAGCCACGATAAAGGTGCTTAGCGCCAGCAAGGCCCCCTGCCATGCGAACAGGTTAATCAGCGACAGGATGCGCCGCTGCGAGAGCATCGCGAACGCGACCAGCAGCAGCATGGCGGCCAGCAGATTGATGAACTGTAGCGTGTAGGGAATCTGCATCACGCCCCCAGCAGGAAGTGGATCAGCAGGCCGAGCACGGCGAGCAGGAAGGCCGTGCCCAGAAACTCCGGCGCGCGGAAGATGCGCATCTTGGCGGTCACCGTCTCCAGCACCGCCAACCCCGCACCCGCCAGCATCAGCTTCAACAGCAGGATGACGATAGCCAGCGGCAGCCCCGCCCAGTGGCCCATCTCAGCGATGCCCTGCGGCAGGAACAACGCGATGCCGATGGACATGTAGGCGAACAACTTCAGGCTGCTGGCCCATTCGATCAGTGCCAGATGGCGCGCCGAATATTCCAGAATCATCGCCTCGTGGATCATCGTCAGTTCCAGGTGCGTGCTCGGATTGTCCACCGGGATGCGCGCATTCTCGGCCAGCAGCACGATCACGAACGCCAGCGCGGCGAAGGCCAAACTCGGATACAGCACGAACTGATGATGCGCCAACGCCTCGACGATGCGCGGCAACTGGGTGGAGTGGCTGATCATCGATGCGGTGAACAGCACCATCAGCAGCGCCGGTTCGGCGAGGAAGGACACCAGCATCTCGCGCCGCGCGCCCAGCGAACCGAACGACGTGCCGATGTCCATCGCTGCGAGCGCGATGAACATCCGCGCCAGCGCGAACACGCCGACCAGCGCGATCACATCGGCGGCCTGCGAAAACGGCAAGTCCACCGCGATGATCGGAATGATCGCCGCCGCCAGCCACATGCAGCCGAACACGATGTAAGGCGTGACGCGGAACAGCCAGGACGCGTTATGCGCGATCACCGCATCCTTGTGGAACAGCTTGCGCAACACGCGATAAGGCTGCAACACCCCCGCGCCGGAACGGTTCTGCAGCCATGCCTGGCACTGGTTGACCCAGCCGGTCAGCAAGGGCGCGGCCAGCACCACCAGCAGCAATTGGGCGAGCTGGAACAGGGCTGCGAAGATGAGGCTGTAGTCCATCAATGTAGGGTGGGCACGTTTCTGCCTCGAAGAGGTTCTTGCACTCTTTGGGTGTGCCCACGCGGAGAGATGCTACAGCGTGGGCACAGAAAACGTGCCCACCCTACACGGCTGGAGTCACCGTTCTGGGCGATCAGGTAGCAGGCGTAGCGGGTGAGCATGATGTCGTCCACTTCACGCTGGCTACCAGAGCCGAGTTCGACCATTTTGTTGACGTCAACAAAATGGTCGGAGATGGCCTGATTGGATACTTCGCAGGCCGTTTTTGCCTTGACGATTACGGTTGTAAAGTTTCGCCATTCATCGTAGCCAAGCAGGTGCTGAAGGTCGCGGGCAAGCCAGAATTCGATACCGTTTTCTGCTTGCTGTGCATGAGCTTCGAAATCGCCGGTGAGTGTATGAATGAGATCAGTTTTCATGGGCAATCCTTTTCCTATCGGTATTTTCCATCACACGAACACCAGCAACACGATCAGGGTAACGAACGTGTAGGTCAGATACAAATGGATGCGCCCGTGCTGCAACAGCCCGGCCCATGACGACATTTTTTCCGTGATGCGTTTGATCGGCTGATACAGGAGGAACCACAGACGGTCGTCGCTCTGTCCGTGGTAGCGGGGATGTGTGTCGAACGGGCTGGGCACTTCCCTTTCGATCAGGAAGAACGGTTCGAAGATGCGGCGTATCGGCTGGCCGAAGCCTTCTGCGGTGTCCTGCATGCGCGCGGTCTGCGCGGGGAAGCCGCAATCCCAAGGTGCGCTGCGCCGCAGGCGGCCGTGATAGAAACGCCGCACCAGCAACGTGGTGAGCAACATCACACCGAGCACCGCCAGCAGGAAATACAGCGGGCTGTAGCTGGCGCGTTCGGTGTCCACCGGCGCTAAGAACACCCAATTGTCGGCGGCATTGCCCAGTTGCGCGCCCAGCAGCATCTGCGAGACGTAATCCAGTTGTCCCACCACAAACACCGGCGCGAGGCCCAGCGCCACGCAGGCGAGCGCTAACCAGCCCATGCCGGCGCGCTCCCACGCGCCCGCGTCGTGCGCATGTTCAAGCTCGGGCTCACGCGGCTGGCCGAGAAAGATTACGCCGTAGAACTTCACCATCACATACGCGGCCAGCGCCGCCGCCAGCGCGATCACCGCCGCCGCGACCGGCACCAGCATGTTGATGTAGCTGTTGGGCAATCCGGGAGATAGCAGGAAGGCTTGCAGCAGCAACCAATCCGACACGAAGCCGTTGAGCGGCGGCAGACCGGAGATGGCGAGCACGCCGACCAGCATCAGCGCCGCGGCCCATGGCATGCGGTGTATCAGTCCGCCCATGCGCCCCATGTTGCGCGCGCCGGTGGCGTGCAGGATGGAGCCGGTGCCGATGAACAGCAGGCTCTTGAACATCGCATGGTTGAGGCTGTGATACAGCGTCGCGGTGAGCGCCAGCGCCGCCAGCGCGTCCTTGCCGTAGACATGGAAGACGATGGTCAGCCCTATGCCCACCAGCAGCAGGCCGATGTTCTCTATCGACGAATAAGCCAGCAACCGCTTCATGTCGCCCTGCACTGCGGCAAACATCACACCGAACACCGCGGTGATCAGGCCCAGCGCCAGCGCCAGCACACCCCACCACCATTGCTGGGTTCCCAGCAGATCGAAGGTGACGCGCAGGATGCCGTAGATCGCGGTCTTGAGCATCACGCCGCTCATCAGCGCGGACACCGGCGAGGGCGCGGCGGGGTGCGCCTCGGGCAGCCACATGTGCATGGGCAGCACACCCGCTTTCGCGCCGAAGCCGAACAGCGCCAGCAGGAAAGCCGCCGAAGACCAGAACGGCGTCAGCTCCGCAGCGCGCATCGCATCGAAGGTGTACGCGCCAATGCCATTGCCGCCCTGCATCACCCCGAAGCTGAGCAGGATCGCGATGGCGCCGACATGCGCGATCAGCAGGTAGAGATAACCCGCTTTGCGGATGTCGGGGATGGCGTGATCGGTGGTGACCAGAAAGTAGGAAGCCAGCGCCATGGTCTCCCACGCCACCATGAACATGTAGGCATCGTCGGCCAGCAGCACCAGCGTCATGCCGACCAGGAACAGGTGGTATTGGAGACAGAGCAGCGCCAGCGTCTGCCCCTCCATGCTGCGGAAATATCCGCCCGCGTAGATCGAGACGCCGAACGACGCACCGCCGAGCAGGATCAGGAAAAACGCCGAGAGCGCATCCAGCCGCAAGTGAAAGGGAAGATCGGGTAGACCGAGAAGAAGAACCTGCGTTTCGGGAGCCGCGCCCAGCGACAGGAAAGCGGTCACTGCCAGCACCAGCGAGGCGAATGCACCGAGAGGAAAAATGATACCGGTGATGAAGCGCGACGAACGTTGCAATGCGAGCCCGGCCAAGCCGAGCAATATCCAGATCAGAATCACTCCGTCCAATAGTTCCAGAGGCGATACATTCACTGCGTTCATCGGATGTTACTTGCGCACCTCTCAGATATCGGCGGACTCGACAAGGCGTGGATTCTACTCTTGTTGTTCCGCGCCATTCAACCTGCCGAACCCGCCCCGGCAATACCTTGCACAAAGTTTATCTCCTGTCGATGCAGCATCTTAATACTTGACTATTTTGATATGGAACAGTTAAATGGTCGCCACCATCCACAAACCAGAAAGGTGAACACCATGGAAATCCCGAATCGCGACGGCGACGGTTACCTCGTCGATATGAGCAACTGGACTGAAGAAATAGGCCGTCTGATGGCCGAGGCCGACGGTTACGAGCTGAACGACAAGAAGTGGGAACAGATCATGAAGGCGCGCGACTACTTCGATGAATTCGGCTCGGTGCCGCCGATTCGCAAGTTCGCCAAGCATATCGGCGAAGACCAGAAGGACGTGTTCGAACTGTGGATGACCGGCCCGATGAAGCCGATCACCAAGTACGGCGGGATGCCCAAGCCGACCGGCTGCGTCTGAGTTTCAAGACGCCTCCATAAAAAATTCACACCGTCCTCATGCCGGCGCGGGACGGTGAAATGCATCAGGGGGAATGCCGGCTCGACATCTCTTAGGAGGTCTGCCATGTATTCACCCGTCACCATTCCCTTCGGCGCGAAGATGCTGTTCAACACCGTCAGGCTGAAGTCCGACACGCAATTCGACGATGTCGAACTGGCGCTGGCCGAGATGTGCAACGTCGTGAAGGACACCTACGGCGGCGACAAGGGCGGCTTCATCGCCGGGCAGGTGTACCAGTTCTCCGGCTTCGTCTCCGACAAGGGTTCGCTGGGCGAGTCGCGCGACGCGGACAAACATCTGGCGATCGTGACCTACTGGCGCTCGTTCGAGGAGCATGAGAAATCGCATGCCGATCATGTGTTCAAGGCCAAGTTCTCGGCACTGGCCGAACTGTGCATCGACAGCAAGGAACTGGGCTACGACATGTTGTGGCAGGGCGAGCCGGAATAGGCTGACTCTTCCAGTCCACCGACAAATACACCACGGTGCTGACGCTCGATGCCGAATTGCTGCTGCACACACCGCTAATAGAACTGATCACGCAACTCGATCCCGGCCAATTCTGGCAAGTGCATCGCGGCACGGTGGTGAACGTCAAACAAATCGTCTCGGCGCACCACGACCTGCTGGGCAAGGTCACACTCACCTTGCGCGACAGACCGGAAAAGGTCGCGGTGAGCCGCAGCTATGCGCATTTGTTTCGGCAGATGTAAAAGTGGTTTTGCTGTTGGCTGCATCCGGGCGGAACTAATGCGAGCCAGGCCCCTTCAACTCTCATGATCCTAGTCGGCATTCAGATAGCGGTGATATTTCCGGTCAAACTCTTTCTCCACGCCGTACAACACAAGTAGTTTTGCCCCGCCCCATGCGATTAAGGCCGCTGCCCAATGATGCCAAACACCGAAGGCAGCCAACGCGGCCAAGAGTGAAATATGTGGCTGAGTTTATGAGCTAGCTCCCATATGCCTTCGTTCACCTTATGCTCGATATAGGCTTCTGTCTTCTCATCCATGAGTTTCTCCTTTTCTAAAACGGTCATCAGTATAAAAATAACCTATGCGGTAACGAAGCCCTAACGTTTGAATTCTGGGTCATGTGCTCGCAGTCACAGGAGCGGGTTCAATACGGAGCTTGCTCAACTCTTGCGTGAGAAACCAGGAATCGGCTTCTGGAGCAAGCAGGATTTCCCGGATTGCCGCATTGGCGATGGCTTCTTTGAAATCGAATCCAAGTTGCAAGGAGGGTGGAAATTGAATCAGTGTGCCGTCTTTTAGCGCGAACTGGCCAATGCCGATGGTGGATAGTGAAATGCGCAACTCATTTTCTTCGCAGAAGCGAGTGGCATCTTTGATGTACGTGTAAAGGATTGGATTGGACAGATAGCGTTCGTTTGTTCGATGGTTGACCCAATCGACATAGTTAACCAAGCCGTAATTTACGGAGAATATTTGGCGACAGACATTACCTTCGTATAGAAGTGCCGCACCTTCAGGGTTCAGCGCGCGATTGAGCAAGGCTCTCAGTTTTCCAAACTCGAACACGACGCAGACTTTACCCTTCTCACTTTCGTTGCCGTAGTTGTTCCAGATGTAATCGGAGTTATTGGTCGAAAAGCAGCAGGCATAGGTTCTCGCCCGCGATTGATCGTAGTAATGCTCCGCCGAAAAATCAGGTGTTTTCTCGAACCTCGCAGCGGAATTGACCAGTTGATCTTTCGGCAACTGTCGTCCGTCGTTCTCATCAGCGTTCGGAAAGTCAGGGTAGCTATCGACACGGTTGAAGTGAAGATAATTGCCAGTGATCGAACGCAATAGGTTTTCAACCGTCATGACCTTGTAAAGCAATTGGCCCTCGGGTGGAATGCATAAGAGTGGCGCGTGCAGCTCAACGCCTCCCAAAGGAACAGGAGGGCGTTGGGGGTGTTCTGGCATGCTCATCTCGAATCCCGACAACGTTTCATATGCGCTGACATGACGTCGAGCGTCTGAATTCACCGGTCGGCTGCGAGCAAAGCGAAACGATGCTTGCAGATGGTTCGGTGGAATGATGTGTTGGGCGTTTCATGTCAAATACCAAATCTCTTCCGGGGCTCGATGACCATAAGCGGTGTCGTGGTTTGGGTCGAACTCCTTAAGTCGCTCAGTAACAAAATGAACTATTCGGCCTTCGATCGCTTGGCGCGTTTGAGTGTCCCCGTCAACATAATCTTCCTGTGCTTCTTGCGACAGAACCATGATGATCTTTCGGCTTCGCTTGTTCTTCCGAGATGGATCATTCTTGAGCTTCCAAGAAACTGAAATTCGCAGGCCATCCATGGGCGGAAGCATGCGCAGTTCTGCTTCGGATGGGAATAGCGGTGCGAGCAGGGTTATAAAGTACTGAACAACATCTGACATATCTGGTTCCTTATGACGCCCAACGAATAGCGTTTATCTGCCGCCCCAGCCAAACTCGTTAAACCCGCTACTTATAATGGCGGCAGCTCGCGTAGGGCGGATGAGCCGCAGGCGTTATCCGCCGAATGTGGTTTTCGATTAGCCTCCATGCGGCGGAAGGCGCTACGCTTTTCCGCCCTACGATAGGGTAACTCTTCCAACAGGCTGCGCAGGTTTAAGAACCCGGTAAATTAGCCGGGTTGGATCGCCACCCGCCCGATGTAATCGGCGGTTATCAATCTCAGGTACGCGCCCTGGGCGGCGATGTCTTCCGCCGCTTCGAGATGTTCCGGGTCGGTGCAGTCGAATTTGTCCTTCGATATTTCCCGCCATGGCCCGAGATAGTCGATGGCGGACTGGACGTGGGGCGCGATGGCCGGGGCGGCTTCGTCGCCCGGAAGCACCAGACGGTATTCCGGATGGGTGGTCGATACCAAGACTCGAACCAGCATGATGGTGTTCATCAATACACCACCTTCACGTTCTCGGGCTGCAGCGTTTCGCGCAATTCGCGCAGCATGCTATCGTCCAGCGTGACTTGCCACGATTCGCCTAGGCGCAACTGGCAAGTCGCGTCCTGATTGCGGTAGCTGATCAGCACCGGGCATTGGCCGTCGCGATACGGGGTGACGATTTTTTTCAGTTGCGCGATGCCGACCTTGCCGTCGCAGCGCAGCGAGAGTTGTTGCGCGAAGTTGGAGCGCGCCGAGGCGAAGTCGAATAGCTCTTCGCCGCTGATGCGGATGCCGCCGGAGTATTCGTCCATGCTGGCGCGGCCCTTCACCACCAGCAGTTCGTCTTCCTTGATCCACGGGCGGCTGCGGTCGTAGACATCGTCGAACACCGTCAGCTCGATCTGTGCGCTGCCGTCGTCCAGCATAATCACCGCCATCTTTCCGCGCCGCGTCTGGATGATGCGCGTCCCGGAGACGATGCCGGCCAGCGTCAC
>MGWR01000046.1 GCA_001801085.1 Gallionellales bacterium GWA2_60_142
AGACCGAATACTTGCGCGCGTATTCGCGGAAGTGCGCCAGCAGCAGCGCATTCCGTTTCGACAGGTCGGTGCCGACAGCCGGATTCCTCACGCCCTGACCGTATTGTTGCGACGCGCATTCCTTCAGGTAATCGCGCACCATGCCGTCCATCGCGAGGAAGCCGATGTCGGCGGTGCGCTCGAACAGGTTGCGGATCATGATGTCCACCGCGACCTGCGCCTTGGATTTCATCGCCAGCACGGTCTTCTTCAGCGTCTCGCGGCCCAGATGGTTGAGCAGGCTGCCGGTCAGTTGCTGGAAAGCGCCGCGCGTCTCCGACATATCCGCGCCGGTGCCCGACAGATAGCCCAGCAGCGTCAGGTTGTCCCATACGGTTTGCAGGCTTTGCAGGCTCTCGCGATATTCCTCGACCCGGCCCATGCGCCCGATCAGGCCGTGCAATTCGTCGTCGACTTCTGCTCCCTTGTAGCTGACCATATACCCCCCTGTTTTTTTATTTCGATATGCTGCGCAAGCGACCTCCTGATGAACCGATTAAACGAGCGCAATAACCATGCCATCGGCGGAGCAACGGCGGATGGCAACGACTCCCCCGCAATAACAAGCATGCCGGCATGCGGGAGCGTGATAAGGCTTGTGAGCTTTGCGACATTGGTCGCATGAGGATTGTCGGTTTGGCGCTACGGCGAAGACGGGGGCGGGCATCAAGTGCGGCGAATCAACCTTAAAAAAGCAGTTGCCCGCAGATTACGCAGATTTCCACAGATTAAACAACGAGCTATATCGTTAATCAGTCACGCCTTTGGGTGAGGTGCTTATCGAACGTAAGTGCATGAAAATCTGCGTAATCTGCGGATGAGGCTGCGGTTCCAGAGTCGCGCAAACGCGCGATGTTCGCGAGATGGCACGGGGGTTGCTCATACTCTGCGCATGATTTTGTGGAGCAGGGATAGAACATGCCGGAACGTCGCATCGGCCCGTCGCCGTTGAGTGTGCCGGTCGATTGCGCGAGCTGTCCGCATCGCGCGCTGCTGGCGGAAGGGCATTGCGTGCCGGGCGACATCTGCTTGATCGCGAACAGCGGACGGCAGATCGACCGTTTCTTGCGGCGCAATCCGCAGTTCGCCGAGGCCAGCTTGGCCGACGGCTTCTGGGAACGCCGCGCCATCGCCGCGCGCCATGCGCCGCTGGAGGTGTTGCGTGCCATGCCGCGCGACGAGGACGAGGTGGTGCGCCGCGTGGTGGCGAGCCGCTTGCCGGTGGACGAGCTGGACGATTACCTGCACGATAGCGACCGCGAAGTGCGCATGACCGTGGCGAACCGCTTAGCGCCGGAACGGCTGAACGCGCTGATAGCCGATGCGGATTATCTGGTGCGCATGCAGGTGGCGAAGCGGTTGCCGCACGGTCAGTTGCCGCGCATGGCGCACGACGAGGATCGCGAGGTGCGCAAGGAAGTGGCGCGCCGCCTGCCGCCGTTCGCGCTGGGGCGCATGGCGCGGGATGCGGACGCCGAGGTGCGGCGCATCGTCGCGGGGCGCATGCTGCCGGACGATGCGGCGAAGCTGTTGCACGACGAAGACTGGGTGGTGCGTCTGGAAGCCGCGCAGCACGCGCCGCTTGTAGCCATTGCCGAACTGGTGGACGATGCCGAACCGGATGTGCGCGCCGCGGTGCGGCAACGATTGAACGACTTTTTGAGCGAGGAACACGAATGAGCCTGTACACGCCCGATGAAACCGCGCTGCGCGACCTTGCCGCCGAGATCGAATCGCTGCCGCCGCGCCCGCACCATGCCGCGCTGCTGGAGATCGCCAACCGCATCCGCCCCGGCTGCACCTTCGGCTACGCGCTGAACCGGGGCGGCTGGTATCGCCCTGGCGGCCTGATCGCGGCAGACGGCGAGCGGCTGGCCGACAATCTGGAAACCTGGGCGAAGCGCGAGTTGCGCGCCTGCGGCGACGACATCAACGAGCTGGTGGAACAGCATGCCGAAGCAGGCCTCAGGGTCACGCGTCATTCCGGGCGCACGCATTATCTCGTTGCGGCTTACGGCCCGATGCCCGCCGATTTCCTGCAACTGGAGATCGAGGAATTGCAGGAAGTGCTCGACCGCGAACTTGTTGATCCGGCCAGCCTGCCGCAGGACATGCAGGAGCTGATTGAGCCGATTGCGCCGCTGGAACTCGACGCGCAAGCGGTCGGCGCGCCGCGCTACCAGTTCCGCCGCCTGATCGACGTGCGCCAGGCCGTCGCGCGCGCCAAGACTGCCGAGGGAAGCAATGCCGGGCTGGCGCGCCTGTTCTCCGAATGGACGCACAGCAGCGCCGCGTCGCGCGGCCACTTCAGCGACCACTGGATCGTCGGCCTGCGCGAGCATCTGGACCGCTACCGCAACCCGGTGATCTCGGTCTCGCTGGTGTCGCGCCACGCGCGTGAACTCAAACCCTTCCACTGGAACGAAGAACTGTCCGGCGTGGAAATGGCCGCGCAATTACAGGCCTTCGACCGCGCCGCAGGCTATCCCGCAGCCTGGTACTTCCATCTGGTCGCGGGCAATTTCACACCGCCCAAGGTCGCCTACGCCATCGCGTGCGACCTCGATGCCGGGTTTGGTTATCTGCCGGAGACGGAGGCAGCGCTGGTGAAGGATTGGGTTGCCGCGCCGTATTCGGCCTAGCCGAGGGAGAATCTTTGCCACCAGCGTTTGCGGTTGCCAGGAACCGGGACGCTGATTTCCTGCAACGAGGGGGGCGAGAGGCTGAGTATCCAGCCCGGGAGGGTGGGCGTCGTGCTGCGGCTGCATGATGAGCCGATGTTGTTCGGATCGTAGACCTTGATCAGCGTCGGATGCTCTCCGTCGTCTGCATAAACGATGCCGCAGAAGTCATAGGCATGTTCCTGCCGCAGCAGCGCATCCAGCGCATCGATGCGTTGTGCCAGTTCATCACCGCACAGGGGTTCGCCGGGCAGGGCTTCGCCGACCTGATAGAAATACCACTGGTCGGTCTTGACGCGCTGCCATAGCGCATCGAGTTGCTGCCATTTCAACATGCCGTGAAAGCGGCCGTTAAGTCTTTCGTGGAACGAAGCGTTACGGGTGTTATCCATGATGTTCGCTATCTCCTTTGCGGGTCATGCGTGCGGCGATCAGCGTG
Organism: Gallionellales bacterium GWA2_60_142; assembly: GCA_001801085.1. Lineage (GTDB taxonomy): Bacteria > Pseudomonadota > Gammaproteobacteria > Burkholderiales > Gallionellaceae > Gallionella. The sequence continues at coordinate 3,160 of MGWR01000046.1, forward strand.
ACGGCAACCGCGGCGGCCATCAGCAGGAAGGCGATGCCGGCCCGGCCGATCAGCTCCGGGGCGAGCAGCAGCATGGAGCCGAGTCCCAGCATCATGACGCCGGACATCAGCTTGAGCAATCGGCCCTCGCGTTCGGTCAGCCTGCGCGCCTCCACCGCGCGGACGAATGCGACGACGATCAGCGCGAGGGGCAGCACATAGATCAGGTTGTAGGCGGCGAGATAGCCGTAGCGCGCAGCGGGTGCAAGGTCGGCAAGTGTCAGCAGGCGCGTGTAGACCATCGGAAATCCTGCGGTGCACAGCAGCTCGTAGAAGTTCGCCGCTATCGCGAGGAACAGCGTCGCCGAGAGCATGGCCGGCAGGCTTTCCGCGTTCAGGATGGCGCGGGCGCGGCGGAAAATGTCGGGCTTCTTCGACTCCGGGATGGATAGCGACAGGCCCCGTTCGAACAGGAAGAAGTCCTTTACGTTGACCGCGCCGATGAACACCGCCAGCACGCCCGCCGCCACGGTGATCCAGGCGAGGTGGCCGAAGAGCTGGAAGATGTTCAGCCACGCGGCCATGGCGGCGAAATACATCAGACCGGATACCAGCACGAAGACGCCGCCGATGGCGAGCATGCGCAAGCGGCTGCGCTGGTGCGCCATCATCGAGAGCAGGAACAGCAGCACGAAGAAGGCGCAGGGATTGAATGCATCCAGCCCGGCCAGGATCAGGGTGAGCGCCGGCAGCGACATACCGGCCGGATCGGTGTCGCCGAGCAGCGGCAAGCGGATGGTCTCGGCCGGGGGAGTCTGCGTCGGTCGGTTCGCCAGCGCGCCGGCCCGGCAGTCGTCGAGACGCTGGCGGATTAGCGCGCCGGTGGTCGCGTCGCTCTCCCAGCCGATATGGCTCTCGCCGCAGAACAGCATCGCCGGGACCGATGTCGCCTCCATGCCCGAGCGTTCCGCCATGGTCTGGTACCGCCTGAGGTTGTCCGCGTTGCGCGACAGTTCGAGTGCGTGCAGTTTCACCCAAGGGCGCGCTTGCGGGATCGCCACGATGTAGGGATGCGCCTCGGCGCAGTGCGGACAGGTCAGCGACCAGAAGAAATAGAGATGCACCTCCGGCTGGCCATCGGCCCCCGGTGTGATCCACGGATCATCGGCGCGCGCGTTCGTCGAGAACAGTGCGACCAAGAAGGCGATGACGAGCAGCAGTCGTTTCATGGGCATCGTGCAGGCACAAAGTCGAAGGGCATCATAGCGGAGTTTGCCGGGATGTCGGTCCGCAATTGTCGGCCTTGTCGGATTTGCTACAAATTGTCATCAGATAAAATCTATTGAAATCAACATGCCGCCGCTGGCACAGCATTTGCAAATACGAGAGCGTCAATAATCGTGAGCCACTGCCATGCAAGCCAAGGACATCGCCGAACTGCTGAACGAACCGGCCTGTGAGCACAACAAGAAGGAGAAATCCGGTTGTGCGCGCCCCAAGCCGGGTGCGACGGCGGGCGGCTGCTCTTTCGACGGGGCGCAGATCGCGCTGTTGCCCATCGCCGATGTGGCGCATATCGTCCATGGCCCTATCGCTTGCGCGGGCAGTTCCTGGGACAACCGCGGCACGCGTTCCTCCGGGCCGACCCTCTATCGCATCGGCATGACCACCGACCTCACCGAGCAGGACGTGATCATGGGGCGTGGCGAGAAGCGGCTGTTCCATGCGATCAAGCAGGCGGTCGACAGTTATGCGCCTGCGGCGGTATTTGTTTACAACACCTGCGTGCCGGCGCTGACCGGCGACGACATCGGCGCGGTGTGCAAGGCCGCCGCCGAGAAGACCGGCGTGCCGGTGGTGCCGGTGGACTGCGCCGGTTTCTACGGCACCAAGAATCTCGGCAACCGCATCGCGGGCGAGGCGATGTTCAAGTATGTGGTGGGCACGGCGGAGCCCTTGCCGGTGCCGGTCGAAGCGCAACGTCCCGGCATCACCGTGCACGACGTGAACCTGATTGGCGAATACAACATCGCGGGCGAATTCTGGAACGTGCTGCCGCTGTTCGACGAACTCGGTTTGCGCATCCTCTGCACCTTGTCAGGCGATGCGCGTTTCCATGAAGTGCAGACCATGCACCGCGCCGAAGCCAACATGGTGGTGTGCGCCAAGGCGCTGCTCAACGTCGCGCGCAAGCTGCAGACCGACTACAAGACGCCTTACTTCGAGGGCAGCTTCTACGGCGTGACCGACACCTCGATGGCGTTCCGCGAATTCGCGAAGTTGCTCAACGACCCATCGCTCACCGAACGCACTGAAGCGCTGATCGCGCGCGAGGAGGCGAAGATCAATGCCGCGCTCGATCCGTGGAGAGAAAAACTGCGCGGTAAGCGCGTATTGCTCTACACCGGCGGCGTGAAATCCTGGTCGATAGTGTCCGCGCTGCAAGACCTAGGGCTGGAAGTCGTCGCTACCGGCACCAACAAATCCACCGAAGAAGACAAGGCGCGCATCCGCGAAATCATGGGCGACAAAACCCGCATGATTACCGACGGCAGCCCCAAGGCGCTGCTGGGCGCGGTGAAGGAATATCAGGCCGATATTTTGATTGCGGGCGGACGCAATATGTACACCGCACTCAAGGCGCGCATCCCTTTTCTCGACATCAATCAGGAACGCGAATTCGGCTACGAGGGTTACAGCGGCATGATCGAACTTGCGCGGCAGTTGGCGTTGACCATCCAGAGTCCGGTATGGGAATCGGTACGCAAGCCTGCGCCGTGGGCGAAGGCGGGTGTGCCGGGTGTGGAGTTGGGGGCGTGATGATGAAATCAACACGGCATCAATTCAATTCCAGCGAATCATTCCCTCCCCCTTGCAGGGGGAGGGCTAGGGTGGGAGTAGAAACCATGCTGCTCACTGATCCACATTTCTACCCCCATCCCAACCTTCCCCCTGCAAGGGGGAAGGAGTCAAAGGCAGGAGCACAACATGGCTGAAATCCTGAAACGCAATAAAGCGCTCGCGGTGAATCCGCTCAAGGCCAGCCAGCCGGTCGGTGCGTCGCTCGCCTTCCTCGGCATCAACAAGGCCATCCCGATGATGCACGGCTCGCAGGGCTGCACCGCGTTCGGCAAGGTGTTCTTCGTGCGCCACTTTCGTGAACCGATACCGTTGCAGACCACCGCGATGGATCAGGTGTCCACGGTGATGAGCGCGGACGAGAACGTGATCGAGGGGCTGCGCGCGGTGTGCGAGAAGAGCAAGCCGGCGCTGATCGGCCTGCCGACCACGGGGTTATCTGAGACGCAGGGCACGGACATTAAGCGGCTGGTGAAAGAGTTTTATGTGGCGCATCCTGAGTTTGCACACATCCCTGTGGTGCCGGTGAACACGCCGGACTTCACCGGCTGTCTGGAAAGCGGTTACGCGCTGGCGGTGAAGGCCACGCTGGAAACGATGTTGCCGGAAAAGACTAACGATGTCGGCAAGCGCAAAAAACAAGTTAACGTGCTGGCCGGATCATTCCTTACCCCCGGCGATGTTGAGCACATCAAGGAGCTCGTCGAAGCCTTCGGCCTGCGCCCGCTGGTGCTGCCGGACATCGGCGACTCGCTCGACGGCCATCTCACCGAGATGGAGAGCAGTCCGCTGACGTTGGGCGGCACGCCGGTATCCGACATCGCCAGCATGGGCGAGTCCATCGCCACGCTGGTGCTGGGCAATTCGTTGTTCGATGCGGCGGACTTTCTCAAGCAACAAACGGGTGTGCCGGACTTCCGTTTCGACAGCCTGATGGGGCTGGATACGGTGGACAGCTTCGTCGCGGCGCTCGCCGACATCAGCGGCAAGCCGGTGCCGGAAAAAATCGAGCGCCAGCGCGCGCAGTTGCAGGACGCGATGGTCGATGCGCATTTCATGCTCGGCTTCGCGCGCATCGCCATCGCCGCCGATCCGGATTTGCTCTACGGCTATGCGCGGCTAGTCACGGAGATGGGTTGCGAAGTGGTTGCGGCAGTCGCTCCCGCACGCGCCAATATTTTGCAAGACGTGAGCGCTGCGCAGGTCGGCATCGGCGATCTGGAAGACCTCGAAATCGCCGCCAGAAAAAATGGCGCGCAACTTGTCATCAGCAACTCGCATGCGGTGGAGAGCGCGCGCCGTCTCGGCGTGCCGCTGCTGCGTGCGGGGTTTCCGCAATACGACCTGCTCGGCGGCTACCAGCGCCTGTGGGTCGGATATCGCGGCACGCGGCAGGCGCTGTTCGACCTGGCGAACCTGCTGGTGGAGCACGGACATCACGAGACCGCTCCATATGTCTCCATCTACCAACGGCATTCCAAAGGCAGAAATCAAAAGTCCGTTCGTCCTGAGCTTGTCGAAGGGCGAACACTGCAACCTGCCGGCAAGACTTCCGTTCATGGTTCGACAAGCTCACCACGAACGGAAGTTCTTCTTGAAGAGGTAGGTCATGCGATACCTGCGGCTGGTCAAACCCATTAAGGAGCATGCGATGAAAGTGAAGATCGCTTTTGCGACCAGCGACCGCCGCGCGGTCGATCAGCACTTCGGCGCGGCCGGGGCATTCGCCATTTATGAACTGGGCGAGCGCGACACGCGCCTGATCGAAGTGGCCGAATTCATCGAGACCGCGATGGATGGACACGAGGGCAAGCTCGCCGCCAAGGTCGAGCTGCTGGGCGACTGCGCGGCGGTGTACTGCAATGCCGCGGGCGCGTCCGCGATCCAACAACTATTGGCCGGGGGCATCCAGCCGATGCGCGTGGACGAAGGCACCCTCATTGACGAACTGCTGTCCGGCCTGCAGAAGAGCCTGATGAACGAGCCGCCGCTGTGGCTGGCGAAGCACCTGAAGAAGCAGTCGGGTGGAAAGAGCTTCGCCGAGGACGAGGAGTGGCAGGAATGATCTCCGCACCGGTCCGCGTGCTTTCTATCGCCGACGGCAAGGCGCAGGTCGAGCCGACCGCGGAGTCCGGCTGCGGCGGTTGCGCCTCGAAAAGTAGCTGCGGCGTGTCCGGCCTGGGCAAGTATTTTTCGCACAACCGCAAGCCCATAGCAGTGCCTTGCGATGCGAATGTGCAAGCGGGCGACGAGTTGCATCTGAGCATGAGCGAGGGCGATCTGCTCAAGGCCGGGCTGCTGGCCTACCTGTTGCCGACCGTGCTGGCGCTGGCGGGGGCGGGCATCGCTGCGTCGTTCGGGCTGGGCGACATCGGCGCGGTGCTGGGCGCTGCGAACGGCATGGCCGCAGGATTTTTGCTGGGGCGCTGGTCGGGCTGGGTGCCGCAGATGCAAGTGCAAAAGTTGAAGTAGTTGTCAGGAACCCCCCTTTGAAAAAGGGGGGCAGGGGGGGATTTAGGTGCAGAGGTAAATCCCTGCGTTGCAAAATCCCCCTGATGGAACTACTAGCCATTCGACTAGGCCGACAAAATACGTCAGCCAAGTCGCTGGTTATCGGTCCCTCTTTCCAAAGAGGGAAGTGGTTACGCGGCGCTCGTCGTCAGAGATTAAGTGAGCAATTCAACCGAAGGAGAAACACCATGAACCAGGCAGTCGCAGCAGACCCGTTGTTGTCCACCGATTTCATCCAGGAGATGGTCAAGCAGATGCGCGCCATCGACAGTTACGGCACTTACGACGGCTGGCCGGTGGAACGCATCCTCGCGCCGTATGTGGTGACCAAGGAACAGCGCCGCGAGATGCCGGTGATCGGCGATCCGGACGAGATCCTGCTGGCGCGCATCAAGGCGTTCTACAACGCCATCGCCTCGCTGATCGAGAAGGAATGCGGCCAGATGGCCGTGCCCATGATTAACATCACCCACGAAGGTTTCGGCCGCGCGGTCATCACCGTCGGCAAGCTGGTAGTGATGGACAAGACCCTGCGCGACGTGCACCGCTACGGTTATGAAACCTTGTCGAAGATGAAGGACGAGGCGGACAAGGTGTTGTCGGTCGCGCTGTCCAGTGTCAGCAAGTATCCCGAAGTCGCGGGAATGTAGTCACTAGTCGTAAGACGTAAGTCGTAAGTTGAAACCCGCGTAGCGGACAACGCCAACTAACAACTTGCGTCTTCAAACTAAAAGCTGGAGTAAGCACATGACCGAAGAAGAACTGAAGAGTCTCGACAAGGAAGTAAAGAAGCTCAAGCGCATCGCCACGGAGTGGGCGGGACAGATGCACGACCTGGTCGAGGAGCGGCTGCCTGCCGGATACAAAGAGATTCCCGGCATCGCGCAATCAACTTATGACGCTTGCCAGGCCTGGGCCGAGGCGAACGCGAAACTGGTTGCGGCACAGAAAGAGATTCAAAGCTGAGTACGAACTTGTAGGAGCGGCTTCAGCCGCGATAGGCAGAGTCGCGCATAGCGCAGCAATCGCGGCTGAAGCCGCTCCTACAGAATGTTGCAGATTTTTTATAGATGACAGGAAATGACATGGCTAACATCACCGGAACCACCCGAGGCGGCAGGCCTTACGAACCCACTTTCGTCACCGAACTGAACGCGGCCAACTGCATCGGCTGCGGCCGCTGCTACAAGGTCTGCCCGCGCACCGTGTTCGAGCTGGTCGAACGTAGCGAGGACGACGAGAACTACGACGAAGACGAAGACAACAGCATGGTGATGACACTCACCAACGCGCTGGACTGCATCGGTTGCGGCTCCTGCGGCCGCGTCTGCCCCAAGCAGTGCCACACCCATCAACCCATGCCTGCGGGAGCCTGATATGCCAAAGCCAGCGAGACACGTATTCGTCTGTTCCCAGAGCCGTCCAGCCGGACATCCGCGCGGTTCATGCGCGGCAAAAGGTTGCGGCGAAGTGGTGGACGAATTCATGAAGCAATGGCAGCAGCGCCAGGCGTTCGCCGAGGTGCTGGTGACGCCTAGCGGTTGCATCGGTCCCTGCAGCATGGGGCCGAACGTATTGGTCTACCCCGAGGGCGTGATGTACAGCAACGTGACCAAGGACGATGTGAGCGAGATATTCGACGAGCATCTGCTGGGCGGCAAAGTTGTCGAGCGGCTGAAGACGCCGGCGGACATCTGGTAGCTCGACGGTGAGCGATCCACTTCCGGTGGAATTGACGGAGTCGGCTGAAAGTATCGTGCAGGCGCTGCAGCAGGAAGCCGAACGCTATACTGCAACGGAAGCGGCACCACGGATAGCGCTGGACGGATTGAAGTTCACCCGCGTCATCGACCCGGCCAGCCAGCAATTTGGATACGAAGGCGTGTGGCGCAATGCGCGCAATGATCGCTGCGGCACGTTGACCTTCAACGGCGACGGCAGCTTCTACGCCGAGTATGACCTGTTCTGTCCGCACCCGCGCGATGCGCGCTGGTTCGTGGAGATGGTCACGGCGTGGGGCAATGGCGAAGCGATCAGTTGCGAGGCGCAACTGATTCCCGCGCTGTAATTAAGTTAGGTATGCCCTCTTTGCAAAGGGGGGATTTGCGGCAGGATGGTTTTTGCAGTCCGCTAAATCCCCCTCCAGTCCCCCTTTAAAAAAGGGGGAAAGCATATGGTGCAGTCACTTCGGGCGGAGCATGGTTTGATAGCCCCTTTGAAGGACTCAACACGAACGGAATCGAAATCGGACGTACTCGGGAGAACAGATCATGAGCAGATTCCAGATGGGCGACATGGTATTCGCCGCGCAAGACCTCTACAACGAAGCGCTGGAAGAAACCGGCGAGAGCGCCATCCCCGGCACCGCCCCCGATGAACTGCTCGCCGCCACCGGTACACGCGGCGTGATAGTCAACGTCGGCCATGCCAAGGAAATGCCGGATGAAGAGATCTATCTGGTGCGCTTCGAGATCGACGCGGAAGGCACATTGGCGGAGCCTGTCGGTTGCCTGAGCGACGAGCTGACCGGGCTGAGTTAAAGATGAGCGATGCCCGTGTCGCTACCGTGCTGGCCTATCACGCACGCAGCAAACACGCGCTGGATCGGTATGCCGCCGGCCCCGGCACGCTGGACTGGGACGCGCAACCCAAAGCCTTCCGCGATTGGGACGGCGCACAATGCAGCGCATTGCCGCGCGAAATCGTCGTAGCCGATATCCCCTGGGGCGAACTCGCGGCCCCGCGCCCATCCCTGCCGTTGAACGACGCCAATCTTGGTTCGCTATTGCGCTTGTGCGTCGGCCTCACCGCCTGGAAAGAATATGCCGGTTCGCGCTGGTCGCTGCGCGCGCATCCCTCGTCCGGCAACCTGCATCCCACCGAGACCTGGCTCATCAGCGCCGGGGGCGCGGACATCGAGGATGGCCTGTACCACTATCACAATCTCGATCACGCATTGGAGCGCCGCGCATGGGAAAGCGACACGCGCACCGCAGGCGCGTGGCTGGGTTTCAGCTCCATCCATTGGCGCGAGGCATGGAAATACGGCGAACGCGCCTTCCGCTATTGCCAGCTCGACATGGGGCATGTGCTGGCCGCAGTAAGCTATGCGGCGGCATTGCACGGCTGGCGTCCGCGCTTGTTGGCGACGGATTCGGCACTGCTTGCGCATAGCTTGGGGACAGACCGAGCGGATGATTTTGCCGGCGTGGAAAGTGAAGAGGCCGAGGTCATCGTGGCGCTGCACGGGACAGACAATGCTTTTCCAACGGATTGGAAAAACTGGACAGGCAAACCAAGCCTGTTGGATGCAAAGCCGCTATACCAATGGCCAGTGATCGAGGAGGTGGCGGCAGCAACACGCGGCACTCCGCCCACCTCCAGCCCGGTATCAACTCATCCCATTGCCGCAGAGGTTTGCAGTGATGACATCCATGCCGCGCAAGTCATCCTGAAACGGCGCAGTGCCCAAGCCTTCGACGGACAATCGGTGATGCCGCAGGCCGTGTTCAAACGCATCCTCGCCAGTCTGTTGCCCGGCGGTTCGCCGGTGTGGGAACTGTGGCCGTACACGCCGCGCGTGCATCCGGTGATGCTGGTGCATCGCGTCGAAGGTGTCGCCCCCGGCGTGTACGCGCTGCCGCGCAACGTGATTGCAAAGGACACCTTGCGCGCCGCGTTCCGCGAGTCGTTCACCTGGCAGTCCGTCAATGCGGAATTGCCGCTGTTCCAGTTGGTCGCCGCACGCGCAGGCAAGACCGCGCGCACCTTGTCCTGCCATCAGGACATCGCCGCGCAGTGCGCCGTCACCTTCATGATGCTGGCGGAATTCGCCGCACCCGTCTCCGCCGATCCGGCTGCCTACCGTCATCTGCATTGGGAAGCGGGCATGCTGGGACACATCATCACGCTGGAAGCCGAGGCCGCCGGTTGGCGCGGCACCGGCATCGGCTGTTTCTTCGACGATGCGGTGCATGAAGTGCTCGGCCTTAAAGACGATACATTCCAAGTGGTCTACCACTACGCGGTTGGCATGGCGCTGGACGATCCGCGCATCTCGACTTTGCCTGCTTACGAATGAAACCCAAGGAAATGCAATGAACGACCAAGCACTGAAAGACTGGCTGGCACAAGCCGGATTCGACGTGACCGAACCGCTACAGATCGAAAGCACGATCACCAATGCCACCACACCATTGATGCATGCGGCACGCTTGGGTGATCTCAACGTGCTTGCGGCATTGTTGGCGCGCGGTGCCGATCCGGGCAGGATGAATGCCGACAGCAACGGCGCGTTGTGGTTCGCCTGTTTTGCCGACAGCGCAGCATGTGCTTCCGCGCTCATCCAGGCCGGTGCGCCGCTGGATACGCAGAATGTGAACGGAGCCACCGCGCTGATCTATTGCGCCTCGACAGGTAAAACACCATTGGTGCGCCTGCTGTTGGATGCGGGAGCGGATGCCGGATTGATGACGCTGGATGATTTCACCGCGCTGGAGTTGGCGGCGAACATCCACTGCATGCGCATGCTCAAAGAAGCGCGCGGGGCGGCGCATGTCTGAGCCATTTTCTTTTGAAGTCGGCAGCATGCAGCATCGCGTGCTGGGCAAACAGATAAGTTTGAAACTTGCCGACGATCTGGTGTTGCGACTTACGCCTGCGGAAGCCTCCAGCCTGTCCTTCGCACTGGTCGCCGTGCGCGACGGCATCAGCCCTGAGCGCGAGATATACATGAGCCCCATCGCCAGTGACGGCGCATTCGTCGGCAAGGTACACGATGCGGGTATGCGTATCGCCACGCCCCAGGGGGAACTCGATCTGGATTGGGCGATCATCGGAAAATTGGCAGAAAATCTGGCAACTGTCATTTGATTAAGTAGAATCGCGCACCCTTGAGATGCAGCAATCCTGCATTCGAACAAAACCCGGAAGAGAAAATGATAAGAATGTTTTTCAGGATGCTGCGCTTGGTGTTGATGCCGTTCATGCTGCTATGGGCGAAACTGGCGATGCCAAAAGGTATGGTGCGCAGCGCGGAGGCGCGACAGCAGATCGATCTGGAGTGCAGCCAATTGGCGCTGTACCATTTCAAAACCTGCCCGTTCTGCATCAAGGTGCGCCACGAGATGGGCAGATTATCTCTGCCGGTCACACTACACGATGCCCAGCATGTATCCGAACATCGCGATGCCCTGTTGCAAGGCGGCGGCAAGATACAGACGCCGTGCTTGCGTATCACCGATGCACAAGGTCAGGTGCAATGGATGTACGAGTCCGACGACATCATCAAGTATTTGCAGCAGCGGTTTGCGTGATGGGCTTGGGCTGGTTGATTAGAGTGCCATTGAGGTCAGCTTCGAATTCGCTTGCTACAGAAACTCGCAAGTTCACATAGACAAGTAAGTCTTCTCGTAACCAACTTCATCAGGCTTCCAGCCGCGTGTCACTGGCCGAAGGCCGCGCTCAAATTTTCAGAGACGAACTCCGCCCTTGAGGTGGAGTTGTTCTCCTGTCCGTGTGACGCGCACCAGGCGGAGAGCTCCTCGGGGACGATCAGGCATTCGATCGCGCGCACGCCGGAGCGCTGGAATTCGCTGCGGGCTTTGATCGCTACGGCTTTCCATTTTTCGAAGCTGTCCTCGAAGCATTCCGGGTCGGTCGCCGAGGCTTTCACTTGCGCCCAGGTTTCTTCGTTGTACCAGGTGAGGCCGATGATGAGTGCCTGGCTGCGCTTCTTGGCTTTCAGGCGTTGCGAGAGTGTCGGTTTTCTCATGGTCTTTAGTATGTGTGTCAAAAACATGCGATGCGGTTTTTATTGCGCATAGCCATCTATCGAGATTGCTGATGCAGGCGTCAGCAGCACTCCTCTTCAAGATTAAATAATAGTGCCAGCGCATCTTCGTCGGCGAGTTTCTCGAATAGTTCTCGTATCTGGTTGATGTGACTATGCACCAGAAAGAGGTCATCCGGCGCAGGGCCGCTACTTGGGGTGCGTTTGCTCATGAAATATTCCCAGAACGGTTCTGGTTGGCCGGATTCGGCCAGATGCTTATCGATCAGTTCTATCACGCGACGAGCGTTGCCGTCGCAATCGATGCCGATGAAGCTAACGTAGCGGTCGGTTTGCTTCTGGCAATCGCAATCTTTTTTTGTCATCGTTTTGTGCGCTGCATTAAAGATGTAACCCGAACTCGGGCGCGATCAGTTTCAGCCAGGCATCCACTCGCGCGTCGGTGAGCAGTTTCTGGTTCTCGTGATCCAGCGCGAGGCCAACGAACTCTCCGTCCACCAGCGCCTTGGAGGCGATGAAGGCGTAGTCGTCGGCAGGCCAGAAGCCGGCTAACTTCGCGCCTCTGGCTTTGAAAAAATCATGGAGTATGCCTATCGCATCGACGAACTCGTCCGGGTATTTGTCCTGGTTGCCGAGGCCGAATAACGCGATGGTTTTGCCGGTGAAATCGATATGCTCGATCTTGGGCAGGAATTCTTCCCATCCGCCGCCCATGCAGTCGGTGGAGAGTCCCGGCAGCGCGCCCGCACCCAGCGTGGAAGTGCCGAGGATGAGGTGGCTGTAGCTCGCGAACAGTTCCGGCGTGGCCTTGTTGACGTTGAGCGCGTCGGCCATGGTGTCGTCGTGAAAACGCTTCTTGATGGCCTTGGCGATGCGCCTCGTGTTGCCGGTGCTGCTGGCGAAAAAGAGTCCTATGCGTGCCATGTGTTTATCTCGAATATGGGGATGGGGGTAGAGTTGTGAGCGTTTCTACCCCCTCCTTAACCCTCCCCCTGATGAAGCTACTAGCCATTCGACTAAGCTGGCAAATAACGCCAACTAAGTCGCTGGTTATGCAAGGGGGAGGGAACGCTCTGCCCTCGGACTCGGTTAGACCGGACCGCGTCCTGCGCGAGTGAGTTCCACGGTGCGCGTTAGCGCCTCATCGAAGCTGACCTTGTCGCCCTTGGGCTTGTAGTCGGACAGCGCCTTGTACACGGTGGCGATTTTGCCGGTCGGGGACTGGCCCTTGAAGTCGCTCTTGTCGAGTGCGGCGATGTCGATGAGTTCGTTCCAGATCAGGCCTTCCTGCATGCCGATAGCGGCGATGGAGAGACCGCCCAGGTCGATCACCAGCGGCTTGTTGATGTTCACGACGAACATGATGACCTTCACGTCAGGCGCGAAATCGGCCTGGTAGTAAGCCAGCACCTTGGGCAAGAGTGCCAGGTCATCCAGGCTGCCGACATAGAGCTTGATCTTGTCGTTCTCGGCCAGCACCACGGTGTTCTTGATGGTGTGCACGGGGGGCTTGAGGTGGCCGTGAGCATCGCCGACTTCGCCGAGCTCCAGCACCAGATCGCCGCGATAGCTCGCATAGCTGCCCTCGGATTCCTTGAAGTTCATGTTGAACAGCAGGCCTTTTGGTTCGTAGGTGTCGAATAGCATGGTTTTACTCTCTTGAGGGTGGGTTGAAAAAAATGAAACTTAATCTTCGTCGTCGCTCGCCATGACGCGGCGCGGCACGGTGGCCGGGTCGGCGGTGATGGGGCGATAGATTTCGATGCGGTCGCCGGGCTTCAGCGCGGCATCGAGTTCGGCTATTTTTCCGAAGATGCCGACCTTGTATTCCGCCAGGTCGATGTGCGGGAATTTTTTAAGGATGCCGGACTGCTCGATGGCAGCCTGCACCGTAGATTCGTCCGGTACTTCGATGCGCAGCCAGAGCTGTTGTGCGGGTTCGGAATAGGCGACGGCGATCTGCATATCAAGCCTCCTGCGCGACTAACGCGATGCGTGCCGTGCGGCGCTGGTCCAGCACGCGCTTCGCGGCGAGCAACAGGCCCACCGCCATGAAGCCGCCGGGCGGCAATATCATCAGCAAGAAGCCCTTGTACTCCGGCACGATGGTGGTTTCGAGGAAGGCGAACGCCGGGCCCAGCAGCAGGTGCGCGTTGGCGAACAGCGTGCCGCTGCCGAATATCTCGCGCACGCCACCGATGATCACCAGCGAGAGCGTGAAGCCCAGCCCCATCATCAACCCGTCCAGCGCGGCATCGGTCACGGAGTTCTTCGAGGCGAACGCCTCGGCGCGGCCTAGGATCGCGCAGTTCACGACGATCAGCGCGATGAACAGGCCCAGCACCTTGTACAGCTCGTGCGCCCATGCGTTCAGACTCATGTCCACCAGCGTCACCAGCGTGGCGATCAGCACGATGTACACCGGAATGCGCACCTCGGGGCTGATGAGATGGCGCACGCTGGAGACGATGACGTTAGAAAGCAGCAGCACCGCCGTGGTCGCCAGCCCCATGCCGAGGCCGTTGGTCGCGGAGCTGGTGACGGCGAGCAGCGGGCAGAGTGCGAGCATCTGCGCGAACACCACGTTGTTGTCCCACAGTCCATCGCGGGTGATGCGTGCGTATTTTTCGTTCATTTCACACCTCCGGCCTCATCCAGCAACTTCGCCTTGTTGCCATCGAAAAACTCTAGCCCGCCCTTCACCGCTTTCACCACGGCGCGCGGCGTGATGGTCGCGCCGGCGAACTGGTCGAATATGCCGCCGTCCTTCTTCACCGCCCACTTGTCGGCAGGGGGATCGCCCAGATACTTGCCCTCGAAGGAATGTATCCAGTCCGCCTTGGCCGGCTCGATCTTGTCGCCCAGTCCCGGCGTCTCCTTGTGGCTGATGACGCGTACGCCGAGTATTTTTCCTTCGCGCGACACGCCCATCACGCACAGGATGTTTCCGGCATAACCGTGGCCGGTTACGCGATATACCACTGCCTCGACCTTGCCGGCGCGGCGCGCTCTATACACCAGCACCTCGCCTTGACTGCCGGGCAATGTGACGGTGTCCTTCAGCAGGTCGTTGTCGTATTCGCCCGGCAGCACTTGCGATAACGACTGTTTCAGGTCGGCCGCTTCTGCCGCCTTGATGTCCGCCTCGGTGGCCTGTGAGAAGAAGGACAGCAAGACGCTGGTAAGCAAGGCCGCGCCGCCAAGCAGCAGGCCCTGGTATCCGAGTTTGGTGCGCAGTTCTTCGAGTTTCATCGCATCACCCCTTGTTCGCAGGCAGCGCCGCGCCTTTCCTGTCGCGCCCGTAGATGCGCGGTTTCACATACTGGTCGATGATGGGCGTGGCTGCGTTCATCAGCAGCACCGCGAACGCTACGCCTTCCGGATAACCGCCCCAGGTGCGGATGATCCAGGTCAGCAATCCGCAGCCGAGGCCGAAGATGAATTGCCCCAGCGCGGTGTTCGGCGAAGTCACCGGATCGGTCACGATGAAGAACGCCGCCAGCATCAACCCGCCGGACAGCAGATGCACCATCGGCCCGGCGTAGTGGTTGCCGTCTATCATGTTGAACACCAGCGCGGGCACGGCCACGCCGATCAGCATCGCGACCGGCGCATGCCAGGTGAAGATGCGCTTCGCGATCAGGAACAAGCCGCCCAGCAACAGCAGCACCGCAGTCGTCTCGCCCAGACTGCCGACGCGGCTGCCCCACAGCATGTCCATCGGGACGTAGTGACCGATGAGCGCCTGCTCCAGCCCGATGCCGCGCGTGAATTCGGTCTTCACATGGCCCAACAGCGAGGCGCTAGCCATGCCGTCGATGGGCTGGCTCATGAAGGTGATGCGCAGGCTGTCCAGCAAGCCCGGCGATTGCAGGGGCGCGACCCAGGTGGTCATCTCCAGCGGGAACGAGATCAGCAGCATCACGCGCGCGGCCATCGCCGGGTTGAACACGTTCTGTCCCAGCCCACCGAATATCTGCTTGCCGATGATCACTGCGAACAGGCTGCCCAACACCGCGATCCACCAGGGTGCATAAGGCGGCAGCGACAAGGCCAGCAGCCATGCAGTGAGGATGCCGGAACCGTCCATCAAGACCGGTTTGACTGCGCGATCTTGCAGGCGCAGCACAGCAGCCTCGCCGACGATGGCCGCGATCAGCGATACCGCCCACAGATTGATTGCCGGCCAGCCGTAGAGCCAGAAACCGAACAGCGTGGCGGGCGTGAGTGCGAGCAGTACGGTTCCCATCACTTTGCCGATGGAGATCGGCGCGTGGGCGTGGGGGGAATGGGCGATGGGGTTCATGCGGCCTCCTTTGCGGCCTGTGCAGCCGCTTCTTTTGCGGCGCGTTCTTTCGCTTCGCGCGCGGCCTTGCGTTTTGCCATCGCTTCGGCACGTTCGCGTTCGATGCGGGCGATGCGTTCGGTGCGTGCTTCGGCCAGTTTCTTGGTCGCTTCCTGTTTCAGCTTGGCGCGCTCCTGCGCGGCCAGATCGCCCTTGGCGTAGTTGAAGAAATGCACCAGCGGGATATGCGCCGGACAGACATAGGAGCAGGAGCCGCAGGCGATGCAGTCCTTCAGCCCGAGATCGACTGCGCCGGTCAGGTCGGACGCGCGGATATGCGCCGCCATCTCCAGCGGCAGCAGGCCGACCGGGCAGGCGCGCACGCAGGTCGAGCAGCGGATGCAGGGCGAGGGTTCCGCCTGGCCGATTTCTTTCGAGGTCAGCGCCAGCACGCCGCTGGTACCCTTCATCACCGGCACGCCGGTATTGGCGAACTGCTGGCCCATCATCGGCCCGCCCAGCACCATGCGTGCGGCAGGCTGCGCATAGCCGCCCGCGACGGCGATCAGTTCTTCCACCGGTGTGCCGACCAGGGTCTCGACGTTGCACGGCGTCTTCAACGCGCCGCCGCTCAGCGTGACGATGCGCGAGATCAGCGGACGGCCGTAACGGATCGCCTGCTGCACCGCATAGGCGGTGGCGACGTTGTGCACCAGCACGCCGATGTCGGCGGGACGTCCGCCTGCGGGTATCTCCTTGCCGGTAAGCACCTGCACGATCTGCTTCTCCGAACCCATCGGGTACATGCTGGGCATCGCGATCACCTGCACCGCGCTACCGCGCGCGGCGGCCTGCATCGCGGCGATGGCCTCGGGCTTGTTGTCCTCGATGCCGACCAGCACTTCCTGCGCGGCCACGGCATACGCGATCAGCCTGATGCCTTCGACGATCTGCACCGCGCGCTCGCGCATGATGCGGTCGTCGCAGGTGAGGTAGGGTTCGCACTCGCCGCCGTTCACGATCAGCGTCCGCACGCCGCGACTGAGGTTGAGCTTCAGCGCGGAGGGGAAGGTCGCGCCGCCCAAGCCGACGATGCCCGCCGCCGCGACGCGCGCAGCGACATCTTCCGGCGACAGCGTGAACGGATCGTCCTCACCTTTCAGTGCGATCCACTGGTCGAGGCCGTCGCTTTCCAGCGTGAATGTGGGAACCGGCAGGCCGGAAGGATGCGGCGCGGCATGGTCGCCGAGCGCGGCGATCACGCCCGAGGTCGGCGCATGCACCGGCGCGGACACCGCGCCCTGTGCATGAGCGATGAGCTGGCCTTTCAGCACATGGTCGCCGACGTTGACGACAGGCGTAGCGGGCGCACCTATGTGCTGCTGCAACGGAACATACAGTGTCTTAGGCAGGGGAACGCTGCGGATCTGGCATTCCGCCGACAGGTCTTTGCGGCCTTCCGGGTGTACGCCGCCTCTCAGGTCGAAGAGCTTCATGTCGCACTCCCTGTCTGTGGTTTGTGCCAGTGCCACGATTGCAGCGTTACCGGCACGGGTTGCAGCGTGACCGATTCGGTCGGGCAGGCGTCCACGCATTTGCCGCAGGCGGTGCAGGCTTCGCGGAACACCACATGGATCTGTTGCGCCGCGCCCATGATTGCGTCGGTGGGGCAGACCTTGAAGCAGCGCGTGCAGCCTATGCAGATTTCTTCCTTCACCTCGGCGATCATCGGGCCCTTATCTTCCACGCCGGAAAGATCGGCATCGACGCCGAGCTTGGCGGCGAGCGCTTGCGCCAGCGCGCGTCCGCCCGGCGGACACAGCGTGACCGGCGCGCCGCCCTCGGCCAGCGCCTGCGCCGCACCGGTGCAACCGGGATAGCCGCACTGCCCGCACTGCGAGCCGGGCAACAGTTGCTCGATCTCCGCGACCAGCGGGTTGCCTTCGACGCGCAGATAACGCGCAGCGACGCCGAGCAACAATCCGAAGACGGTTCCCAATATGGTCAGGCTGACGACGGCTGCGAGCAGCATTTCAATTTCCCCTCGATTAAAACAACAATCCGTAGCCCGGATGGAACGCAGTGGAATCCGGGGGCCTTCCCGGATTACGGCTTGCGCCTTCATCCGGGCTACATCAATCTCACGCCAGTCCGGCGAACCCCATGAACGCCAGCGACAGTAATCCGGCCACGACGAATCCGATGGGCGCGCCGGCAAACGCCGCCGGCACCTGCGCCAGCGCGAGCCGCACGCGCAGGCCGGTGAACAGCAGCATCACCAGCGTGAAGCCGACCGCCGAGCCGAAGCCGTACAGCAGGCTGTGCATGAAGCCGTTCTGCTCCTGCACGTTGAGCAGCGCGACGCCCAGCACCGCGCAGTTGGTGGTGATCAGCGGCAAGTAGATGCCCAGCACCTGATACAGGCCGGGGCTGGCTTTGCGTATCAGCATCTCGGTGAACTGCACCACGGCGGCGATGGTGAGGATGAAGGCGAGGATGCGCAGGTACTGGATGCCCAGCGGCATCAGTAGCCAGTGCTCCAGCATCCAGGTCGCGGCCGTCGTCATCGTCAGCACGAAGGTGGTGGCCATGCCCATGCCCAGCGCGCCGTCCATTTTCTTGGACACGCCCATGAACGGGCACAGGCCGAGAAACTTCACCAGCACCACGTTGTTCACGAGTGCGGTGGCAAGCAGCAGCAACAGGTATTCGCTCATATCGTTCGTCTCCTGTGCTGTTCTGTGCAAACGTCGTGCCAGCCATGCTGCACGGAATCGGATGCGCACAGAATCAGGCGCTTGCCGCATCGATGCACCAATGGGGTGCGAACGAAATCTTGTTGTTGTAGGGGGTGATGTAGCAAACGCAACAATCTGCGGGGTTGTCACGGCATTGAAGGCAAACCCGATTTCTACGGGCATGCTTATTGCTGAACCATAACTGTCATCCATTACGGAGCCGTCATGTCCAAAACCGCACAAAACACAGACAGTCTGCCGTCGCATCTTTTCCGGCAGGCCGTCGAGCAGGCCGCGCAGGCGATCTCGATCACCGACGCGCGTGCCAACATCCTGTACGCCAACTCCGCGTTTGCGCGCATCACCGGCTACGGGCAGGACGAAATCGTCGGCCATAACGAGTCCATATTGTCTTACCGCGTCACGCCCAAGCTGGTGTACGAAACGCTGTGGGCGCAGATCCAGCGCCAGCGTCCGTGGAACGGCCTGTTGGTGAACAAGCGCAAGGACGGCAGCCGTTATCTTGCCGACGTGACCATCACTCCGGTGGTGAGCGAGGAAGGCGAAACCGCGTTCTACCTCGGCATGCAGCGCGACGTGACCGAAGTGCATCGCCTCGAACGGCAGGTGCAGAACCAGAAGACGCTGATCGAATCGGTGGTGGACGCGGCGCAAGTCGCCATCGTGCTGCTCGATGAGAACGAGCGCGTGCTGCTGGATAACCATGAATACAAGAAGCTGATCGGCGATCTCGGCAAGGAACCCGCAGTGCGGCTGCTCGCCGCGCTGCGCGAGCAACTGGGCGACGTTTGGCAGGAAGCCTGCGACAAGCATCGCAACCTGCCCGCGCGCGAGGTGAGCATCGTAGCGCCCAACCGCCCGGTGCGCTGGTTCTCCTGCTCGGTGTCCTGGTTCGAGGAACACGATGTCGGCGCGGACGCGTTCTACGAACCGATGCGCCGCCACTACCTGCTGCTGACGATACAGGACATCGGCGAACTCAAGCGCCAGCAGGAGGCGATCCGCATCAACGGGCTGCGCGCTTTGCTGGCCGAACAGGAGCGCGTGCAGGGGCTGCGCGAGACGCTGGCCGGCGCGGTCTACCGGCTGGAAGAACCGTTCAATGTGCTAAGCGCGGTCGCCGGCCTGCTGGAGCGCCGCCTGTCCACGCAGGGCGCGGATGGCGTTCCGGTGCAGGCGTTGGAAGAAGCGCTGCGCAACAGCCGCGAGGCGCTGGACACCCTGCGCGCCTGCATCCCCGAACATGCCGACGAGGCTGTGCAGACTATCGACTTGAACGAGACGCTGGCGGATGTGCTCAAACTCGCCACGCCGCAATTACTGGGTGCGGGCATCGTCGTGGAATGGCTGCCGTCGGACAAGCCGGCGACGGTCTCCGGCCATGCGGCTCAACTGGCCAACCTGTTCAAGCAGATCATCGACAACGCTGTCGAGGCGGTGAACGAGCGTCGCGGCGGCAAGCGCGAGCTGCGCGTAACTTGCCGCGTGCATCCGGATCATGTCGAGGCCTGCGTCGAAGACAGCGGTCCCGGCATCGCCGCTGAACTGCGCTACAAGGTGTTCCAGCCTTTCTTCACCACCAAGGGCGCGGCAAAAAACCATCTAGGCCTCGGGCTGGCGATGGCGCAGGAAGCGGCGACGCGGCACGGCGGTTCGATCGACATCGATCCCGACTATCGCATCGGCTGCCGCATGCGCGTGCAGTTGCCAATGACTAACGGAGGCAGCCATGACTGATCCACGCATGGAATCCGAACTGCTGCGCGCCGAACTGGAGACGCTGTATCAGGTAAGTCGCGTACTGTCCCGCTCGCTCAACTTCAAGCAGACGCTGGAAGGCGTGTTGCATGCATTGCACGAAGGCATGGCGCTGGAGCGCGGCATGGTCAGCCTGACCGACCCCGCGACCGGCGCGCTGCAAGTGTCGCTGGTGCATGGCGTGTCCGACGATATGACCGAGGAGGTCAGCTATCTTCCCGGCGAAGGCGTGGTCGGCGCGATCCTGAAGCACGGCGACAGCATCGTGGTCGAGCGCATCATGGACGAGCCGCGCTTCCTGTCGCGTCTCGGCATCTACAACCCGCGCGGGGCGTTCGTCGGCGTGCCCATCCATCTCGGCAAGAAGACCGTGGGCGTGCTCGCGGCTCAGCCCGCGCCCGGCGCTGCACGGGAGCTGGACGAATACCGCCGCTTCCTCGAAATGGTCGCCAACCTGATCGGCCAGAGCGTGCGCCTGTCGCAGGAAGTCGCGCAGGAGAAACAGGAGATCGCCGAAGAACGCGACGTGCTGCGCCGCACCGTGCGCAGCCAGTACGGCTTCGACAACATCATCGGCCGCACGCAGGCGATGCGCCGCATCTTCGAGCAGGTGCGGCTGGTGGCGAAGTGGAATACCACCGTGCTGATCCGCGGCGAGACCGGCACCGGCAAAGAACTGATCGCCAACGCGATCCACTACAACTCGCCGCGCGCTAAAGGCGCATACGTCAAGCTCAACTGCGCCGCGCTGCCGGAGACGCTGCTGGAGTCGGAACTGTTCGGCCACGAAAAGGGCGCGTTCACCGGCGCGGTCGCGCAGCGCAAGGGTCGCTTCGAGCAGGCCGAGGGCGGCACGGTGTTCCTCGACGAGATCGGCGAAATCTCCGCGTCATTTCAGGCCAAGCTGCTGCGCGTGCTGCAGGAGGGCGAGCTGGAGCGCGTTGGCGGCACGCGCACGATCAAGGTCGATGTGCGCGTCGTCGCCGCGACCCACCGCGACCTCGAGAGCGAAGTCGAAAAGGGACGCTTCCGCGAAGACTTGTACTACCGCCTGAACGTGATGCCGCTGACGCTGCCGCCGCTGCGTGAGCGCATGGAAGACATCCCGGACATCGCGCGCTTCCTGGTCGAGAAAGTCGGCACGCAGCAGGGACGCACGCTGGGCCTGACCGACGCGGCGCTGCGCGTGCTGATGCATCACGACTGGCCCGGCAACGTGCGCGAACTGGAAAACTGTCTGGAGCGCGCCGCGGTGATGACCGAATCCAACGTGATAGACCGCGACGCGATCCTGCTCACCGGCATAGACGAAAAAATCTCCGCCAGCCGCGGCGCGATCCAGAACGTGGACCTCGACGATCCCAACCTCGACGAACGCGAGAAAGTGATCGCCGCGCTGGAACAGGCCGGCTGGGTGCAGGCCAAGGCCGCGCGCCTGCTGGACATGACGCCGCGCCAGATCGCCTACCGCATCCAGACGCTGAACATCAAGGTGAAGCAGATTTGAACATGGGACATTCATCAGACCGTCATGACGTTTTTTTGCTAATGAACTTTTCGGGTTAAACATGCACCCCCACTCATCCCTGCTAACCGAGATCGGCATCGACGATGCCGAGATCGCGCAACGGCAATCCTTTCTGTCCATGGACGAGCGGGATGCGGCCTTGCTCGGGGAACTCCACGGCGTTCTGGCGGGCAGGCGCGAGCATCTGATCGAGGTGTTCTACGATCACTTGCAGAAGTTCCCGGAGATACGTCCGCTGCTGGGCGACGAGGCCAAGCTGGCGCGAATGAAGCAGGCGCAGATGAACTATTTCAGCCAGCTCACCGAAGGCCGCTACGACCGCGCCTATGTGGAGAACCGCCTGCATATCGGCGTGGTGCACCAGCGCGTCGGGTTGACGCCTAAGTGGTACATGAGCGCCTATTGCAAATATCTCGGCGAGGTCATGCCGCTGGTGCTGGAGCATCACGCCGACTCGCCAGAACTGGCGCTGGACGCCTGCCGCGCGCTGATGAAAGTGGTGTTCTTCGACATGGGGCTGGCGCTGGATACCTACTTCCACGTCGAGCACAAGGCGCTGACGCTGGCACGCAGCTACACCGAGCAGATCGTCAGCAACATGCCTATCGGCTTCATCGTGCTGGACGCGCGCGGCCGCATCCGGCTGGTGAACAATGCCGTGCTGCAAATGTTCGAACTGCCCGGCGACGAGTCATGGCGCAACATGACGTTGGGCGCGTTGCTCGAAGTTCCCGCGCTGGACGAAAAGATCGTGCAGGTTGTGGCGAGCGGGAAGCATTGCAACGAATACGGGTTCGAGCGCAGCATCGGCGAGAAGAGCCTGGCCTTCCTGGCCGACATTTCGCTGGCGCAAATGGGCGAGGAGCATGTCGTGCTGTTCATGGTGCAGGACATCACGATGCGCAAACAGTCCGAGGAAGAAATCCATCGCCTCGCGTTCTACGATGCACTGACGCAACTGCCCAACCGCCGATTGTTGCAGGAACGCCTGCTGCAGAGCATGTCGCTCAGCGCGCGCAGCGGCAAGCACGGCGCGGTGATGTTCATCGACCTCGACAACTTCAAGACGTTAAACGACACGCAGGGTCACGATATCGGCGACCTGCTGCTGAAGGAAATCGCCAAGCGATTGACGCGAAACGTGCGCGAGGGCGATACGGTGGCGCGCCTCGGCGGCGACGAGTTCGTCGTGGCGCTGGAAGCGCTGAGCAGCAACGAACAGGAAGCCGCGACACAATCGGAACTGATCGCCGAAAAAATCCGCGCCGAACTGGTCATGCCGTATCAACTCAACGGCATCGAGCACCAGAGCACGCCCAGCATCGGCGTCACCCTGTTCCGCGGCCACCAGAACAGTCTGGACGAAGTGTTGAAACAAGCCGATCTGGCGATGTATCAGGCCAAATCCGGCGGGCGCAACATGGTGTGCTTCTTCGATCCGGCGATGCAGGTGGAAATGGAATTGCGCGCCGAATTGGAAAAAGATCTGCGCGCCTCGGTGCACCTGAATCAGCTGGTTCTTTACTACCAGATGCAGGTGGACGCATCCGGTCGCATCGTCGGCGCGGAAGCGCTGATCCGCTGGAACCACCCGCGCCGCGGCATGGTCTCGCCGGCGCAATTCATCCCGTTGGCGGAAGAGATCGGCATGATTATTCCCATCGGCGACTGGGTGATCGAACAAGCCTGCGCGCAACTCAAGCGCTGGGAGATGGATCCGGCGATGCGCAAAATCATCCTGTCCGTCAACGTCAGCCCGCGCCAATTGAGCCAGCCCTGGTTCGTCGAACAAGTGAAGGAGGCGATAGAGAAGAGCGGTATCCGCGCCTCGAAACTCAAGCTCGAACTGACCGAGAGTTTCATCCTCGACGATGTTGGCGAGGCCATCGAAAAAATGCAGGAGCTGCGCGACATCGGCATCCGCTTCGCGATGGACGATTTCGGCACCGGCTATTCTTCGCTGGCTTACCTCAAGCGCTTGCCGCTGGAACAGCTCAAGATCGACCAGTCCTTCGTGCGCGACATCGCCACCGACAAGAGCAACGCCGTGATGGTGCGCACTATCATCAGCATCGCGAACAACTTCGGCTTGGAGATCATCGCGGAAGGCGTGGAGACCGACGACCAGTTCGCCTTCCTGATCCAGTACGGCTGCAACCGCTTCCAGGGATATTTTTTCGGCAAACCCGTTCCGGTGCAGGAATTCGAACGGCTCTGCCGCTCAAGCGTCTCTGCCCTCCCGGCAGGCATGTAATTTGCTCCCCTGTCTCGTAAGGCTGAAATCACGACATTTCAACCGACAATGTCGGGACAAACTTGTCCCGATGTTTCATTCATTCCAAAAATTACGGGATCAATATGGCTATCAAAGACATCAAGGCATTTTCCGACAAAGCCCGCACCACGCCTGAACTGAAAGAAAAACTGCTCGCCTGCCAGAAGGTGCGCGAGCTGCTCACACTGGCAAGCGAGAGCGGCTTCGGTTTCATCGAGGATGAGTTGTATCCGCCCAACGAACCGCAATTCACCGCCGACCAGCTTTCGGAAAGAATGGCCAAGGCGCTGCTGCGCGCCTGATCGCGATGAGTGACACGAGCAAGGAAAACCGGGGGGAGCCCCGGTTTTTTGTCACCTACTCCGGCGTGAAGCTGCCGTTCAATCTCGTCAGCGAATTGCAGGAACACGAAGTAAAGAACCGCAACACCTACTTCTGCGGCTACTTCGACGCACAGGGCAGACTCACCGGCTTCGATAAAATGGCCTACGGCGAAATCGAACTGATGCATCGCTACAGTTACCACGACAACGGAAAACTGAGCACGGCGGAGATCACCGACATCGACGGCGAATTGACCATGGTGATGTTCGACAAGGACGGTAACCCGGCATGAGCACTTTCACCCCCTGCAAGGGCAAGACTGCCTGCCGCGACGATGGCGCGATCTGCCTGACCTGCGGACGCAGCTTCGCGGAAATCGAACAGACCAGAGCCCAGATAGACGCGCTGGCGGAATTCGTCATCGCGCAGGGTTATGACAACGTCGGCGAATTCGCTGCCTATGTCGCGGACAAGGTGGAAAAGAAGGTCCGGCATAGACGCGAGACAACCTGAGCCGGATACTCGCTGCTATAGTGGCATCAACTTGTTGCGGACTATCCACCATGCCAAAACGCACCACACCCGACCATGCCCGGCTCGACCGCGTTGTTGCCGAAGCGCGCCAGCAACGCGAAGCACGCGAGCAGGGCTATCGCGAACGGGCTCTCAAGTTATTTCCGTGGATATGCGGGCGGTGCGGCCGCGAATTCTCGGGCGTACGCCTGCGCGAACTGACCGTGCATCACAAAGACCATAACCACGACAACAACCCTGCGGATGGCAGCAACTGGGAATTGCTATGCCTATACTGCCACGACAACGAACACTCGCGCGAACTGGATGAGGCCGTGCGGAACAGGAAAGGCGAGGATCAGGCCGTGGCGACGCATAACCCGTTCGCCGATTTGAAAGCGCTGCTGAAGAAGAATTAAATTACCCGACAAAGACCGGGGCTCGATAAAACCGGGAGCCGCCTGAGGGCGGCGAGTTTCACCATTCCTTCCCCCTTGCAGGGGGAAGGAATGAGCGGATGGCTGAATAATGCCTTGATGCTTTTCTCGTTCGATGAACGGCTGTCACCACATCATCGAATCCCGTTTGCAAGTCAGGCCGCGGGCCAGCGCCTCGCCTCGCGCAGATAAAGCTCCTCGACCTTCGCCCGAGCCCAAGGGGTGCGGCGCAAAAATTTCAAACTGGATTTGACGCTGGGGTCGTGCGTGAAGCAGCGAACCGGCACGGCTTCCCCCATCGCTTCCCAGCCCATGTGCTCGGAGAGACGGGTGACGATGGTTTCGAGGGTGATGCCTTCCAGCGTGGGGCGCTGAGCGGTTTTAGAGGTGTTGTCCATGTGCGGATTTTACAGGGGATAGCGAGCCCTGAGCGTTTACAATGCGCATCCCCGTTTCCAGTACGCACATCCCATGTCTGAGCCCATCCGTCTCGCCAAACGCCTTGCCGCACTCGTCCCTTGCTCGCGCCGCGAGGCCGAGCTGTATATTGCGGGCGGCTGGGTGACGGTGGACGGGCAGGTGGTGGAAGAGCCGCAGTTCATGGTGTCGGAGCAGACAGTCGCGCTCCTTCCCGACGCGACACTTGTCCCCATCGAGCCGATCACCATATTGTTTCACCAGCCGCCGGCCACGGAGATGAATGCCGACTCCATACCGCGACTGATCCGCGCCGAGACGCAAACGGCGGAAGACCCGTCCGAGATCCGCATCCTCAAGCAGCACTTCGTGCGACTGACGCAATGCCTGCCGCTGGAGGCGAATGCGAGCGGCCTGGCGGTGTTCACCCAGGACTACCGGGTATCGCGCAAGTTGACGGACGATGCCGCCACCATCGAGCAGGAATACGTCGTCGAGGTCGCCGGCGAGCTGGCCGACAACGGACTCAAGCTTCTCAACCACGGACTCAGCTTCAACGGCAAACCGCTGCCCCCGGCCAAGGTCAGTTGGCAGAACGAAACCCGGCTGCGCTTCGCCCTCAAGGGCGTGCGCCCCGGCCAGATCGCCCACATGTGCGACAGTGTCGGACTGCAAATCGTCAGCATGAGACGGTTGCGCATCGGGCGCGTATCCATGTCCAGAATGCCCATCGGGGAATGGCGTTACCTGATGTCGCATGAGCGATTCTGATTTCGGGTAACGACAATGAACCCCGAACACCTGCAACTGCTGGTCACCCGCACCATGCCCTACGGCAAATACCAGGGCCGCTTGATCGCCGACCTGCCCGGCGACTACCTCAATTGGTTCGCCCGCAAAGGCTTTCCGCCCGGCGAGATCGGTAAGCTGCTGGCGCTGATGCAGGAGATCGATCACAACGGGCTGTCGTCTTTGTTGGACCCACTTAGAAAGCGCTGATGAAAACCCCCAAACGCATCGTCCCGCTGGTTGAAGACGGCCTCGTTGACGAAGTTATCCGCCAGTTGATGAGCGGCAAGGAAGCCACGGTGTATGTGGTGCGTTGCGGCGACGAAATCCGTTGCGCCAAGGTTTACAAGGAGGCCGATAAGCGCAGCTTCCGCCAGAGCGTGGATTACACCGAAGGCCGCAAGGTGAAGAACAGCCGCCGCGCCCGTGCGATGGAAAAAGGCACGAACTACGGCCGCAAGGCGCAGGAAGAGGCATGGCAAAGCGCTGAAGTGGATGCTCTATATCGCCTCGCCGCCGCCGGCGTGCGCGTGCCCAAGCCGTACAACTTTCACGAAGGCGTGCTGCTGATGGAACTGCTCACCGACGCCGATGGCAATGCCGCCCCGCGCCTCAACGACCTGGCTTTCACCGCGGAATTGGCGCTGGAATACCACCGCATCCTCATCGCCCAAGTGGTGCGCATGCTGTGCGCCGGCGTGATCCACGGCGACCTGTCCGAATACAACATACTGGTCGACGGCAACGGCCCCGTCATCATCGACCTGCCCCAGGCCATCGACGCTGCCGCCAATAACCACGCGTGCCAGATGCTGCTGCGCGACGTGCAGAACCTCGCCGGCTACTTCGGTCAATTCGCCCCCGAACTGCTCGCCACCGACTACGGCAACGAAATCTGGGCGCTCTACCAGAGCAGCCAGCTGCACCCGGATATCGTGTTGGCCGGACGCTTCGAGCGCGACGAAAAACCCGTAGACCTGAACAGCGTGATGCGCGAAATCAACGACACGCTGAAGGAAGAAGAGGCAAGGCAGATGGCGATTGCGATACGGTTGAGTCGGGAGCGTGCGATTTAGCAGTTATACGAATAGAGCTCGATAGCTGCTATGCAGCCATCCACACTTCGCAAATTCACAAAACTCCGAACTCTCTCGTACCAAGGCAAATCGATGACCACACTAGCCCAACTACATGTCGATATCGACGTGCGCGTACAAACCATTCGAGGAGATCGTTCCGACTGGCTGTGCGGAAAGGGATGCGATAGTTGTTGTCGGCGGCTCGCCGATGTGCCTCAACTGACGTTGGCAGAATGGGACTTGCTGCGAGAAGGATTGGCAAACCTACCGCCGGAACGACTCCATGAAATCCGCAGGAACATGGCAGCCTTGACCAGCCAGCAGTCGCGCCCCGTCATTTGCCCACTACTGGACCTTGCTACCGGCGCCTGCCCCGTCTATGCCCAGCGCCCAGTGGCGTGCCGCACCTACGGCTTCTATGTGCAACGCGAGCTAGGACTTTATTGCCAGGACATCGAATCCCGTGTCGCCGCTGGCGTCATGGCGGACGTAGTGTGGGGCAATCACGATGCCATCGATCACCGACTCGCCGGCCTTGGCGAAATCCGCGCTTTGACCGACTGGTTCGAGTGTTGGGATACGGCAAATAAGTAGTGAGGAAACCCTTACACGTAAATGTAGAACGTCGAGCTGATGCATGAGATCGATCACAACGGTGTGTCGTCGCTGCTCGACCCGCTTAGAAAACGCTAAGCCGTTCGCCCTTGTCGACGGGTGGACGGCACGGGTGTCTGGATTAATCCAATCATGGTTCGACTAACCTGCCTTGGCCGAACGGATTTCTACTTACGCCGGTAGCAAACGAAGTGGTATTCCAGCGGCTGCGGCGTTTCCTGTGCGCGCATCTCGCGCGAGACTTCCTGCCACTCGGTCTTGTCGAATGCCGGGAAGTGCGCGTCGCCCTCGATGTCCTGCTGGATCTCGGTGATGTACAGCGTATCGACCAGCGGCCGCGCCTGCGCGTAAAGCTCCGCGCCGCCGACGATGAATGCCGCCTCGTCCCCTGCGCAGGCCGCGATGGCCTGTTCCAGCGTATGCGCGATCAAACAGCCTTCGATCTGTAATTCCTTGTTGCGCGTGACCACCACCGTCGTGCGTCCCGGCAGCGGCTTGCCGATGGAGTCGTAGGTCTTGCGCCCCATGACCATGTGATGCCCCATCGTCAACGTCTTGAAGTGCTTCAGGTCTTCCGGACAGCGCCAAGGCAGCGTGTTGTTTACGCCTATGGTGCGGTTCTTCGCCATCGCGACGATGATGGCGAGACGAGGGGTTTGATTTGCGGTCATCGGAAAGCTCGGGTCGATTGGGATGCGCGATTATAGTGGAATGGTTGTTGTCACCATTGCAACGCCCGCATCTGCGCGCTTTTCTTTTTCTGGTGGGAGTGCATGCTGGCGACGATGATGTCCAGCACGGCGATCGCGTCCAGCACGAACGGCCCCTTGTTCAGCATGATGCATTCGGCGCGTTCGGCCATCGCGGCGTCGGTGACCTCGGCGCGGGTCAGCATGTTCTGCTTGACCAGTCCTTCAAGCACCTGCGTCGCCCAGATCACCGGCACCTGCGCCGCTTCGCACAGCCACATGATTTCTTCCTGCGTCTCAGCGAGCTGTTCATAG
This sequence comes from Gallionellales bacterium GWA2_60_142, assembly GCA_001801085.1. GTDB lineage: Bacteria > Pseudomonadota > Gammaproteobacteria > Burkholderiales > Gallionellaceae > Gallionella. The sequence goes on from MGWR01000046.1 coordinate 32,083, forward strand.
CCCAGCTCAACAGCTAGGTCGCCGCGCGCGATCATCACGCCGAACGGATGGCTGCCCGCGCCGCGGATGATGATCTCGGGCAGGTTCTTTAGCGCGCGCCGGGTCTCGATCTTGGCGACGATGCCCAGCTTGTCCGCGCCGCGCTTCGCCAGTTCGTCTATCAGTAATTGCATGTCCTCGCCGCTCTGGACAAAGGAGTAGCCGACGATGTCCGCATGCTTGACGATGCAGTCCAGGTCCTCGCGGTCCTTCCCGGTGAGCGCCGGCAGGGTTATGTCGGTGTCCGGAAAGTTCAGCCCCTTCTCGGGCGCGAGCTTCGATCCCTGCGAGCGGGCGCGGGTGATCTTCAGCAGCGCGCCTTCGTCGTTCAGCTCGGCGACTTCGGCGCAGATATGGCCGTCGTCGATCAGCACCCGCTGGCCGGTCTTCAGGCAGTCGAAGATCGCCGGTTCGGCGCAGGAAATGTGGGCGGGGATGAGGCGACCGTTCGCCTCGTCGATCTTCGTCGGCTCGCCCGGCAGCGGCTTGCGGGTCAGTTGCAGCATGTCGCCGATGCGCAACAGGATGTCGACGGGCGGCGCGATCACCGCGCCCACCTTGCATTCGGCGTCCGCATGGCGCAGGACGCTGCCTTCTTCCAGATACGCGGAGTTGCGCGACGAGGCGAGCACTTCGAGTTTGGACAATCGTTCCTCGACGATCAGTGTGACGGCCTTGCCGCGCAGATCGGTCAGCGAAATCTTGTCGCCCTTTTTCACGCGTTTCAGCCAAGCGGGATCGACGCTCAACCGCGCCGGCAAGCGATTTCCCAGCACGTCCTTGATGGCTTCTCGCCCCGGCGCGCCGCTGGCGTCCAGCATCACCGTCGCGGATTCGAGGAAGGAACCGCGGCTGTCGCGTCGCGGCTTGAGACGAACCACGCCATGGTCGAACGCGACCGGGCCGGTGCGCAGTTTCTGTCCCGCGAGGTCCATCAGTATCTTGCAGGAGCGTCCGGTTTCCTTTTCCGCCTGACGGACGAAGGTCGCCATCTTGCGCCAGCTCTCCGGCGTGTCGTGCGCGCAGTTGATGCGGGCGGAATCCATGCCGCGCTTGACCAGCTCCCTGACGAACCCAAAGTCCGTGGCGGCCTCGCCGGGCAGCGTCACCATGATGCGCACCTGGCGGTTCTTCGGCGCGTTGCCCAGCAGCCGCTTGGTCAGCTTGTTCAGGTGCGCTGCGGTCTTGGCAAAGGCAGTGGCGGTGGACTGTATCTTCTTCGTTTCGGGACGCTCGCCGGTCAGCGCCTTTAGCGCCTGGATGACGGCCTCCAGATTCGCGAGCACATGCTCCTCGGTGCGGCCCAGCGACGACAGGCCGAGGGCCGCGAGCTGCGACTGAACGGGCCGCAAATCCTGGCGGCGCAGCCCGATGTAGGCCGCCATGTTCTGCGCGGAAGGTTTGAAGCCGCGCCAGTGGATATGCGGCTGCCATGCTTCGAGACAGGCCTTTTGCGTCTTCTTGACCTTCGCACGTATGCGCTTCAGTTCGGCCAGCAGCTTCAGCAGCTGCTTGTCGTCGACCGCGCTGTTCGCGAGAGGCGAGGCGTTCATTTGTGCAGGCGTTAAATCGCCACCGGCGCCTTGATCGCCGGATGCGGATCGTAGCCTTCCAGCGTGAAGTCCTCGAACCTGAAGCCGAAGATGTCGCGCACTTCCGGATTGATCTTCATCGTCGGCAGCGGGCGCGGTTCGCGCGACAGTTGCAGCGCGGTTTGCTCCATGTGGTTCGAATACAGATGTGCATCGCCGAAGGTGTGTACGAAGTCGCCGTACTCCAGCCCGCACACCTGCGCCATCATCATCGTCAACAAGGCATATGAAGCGATGTTGAACGGCACGCCGAGGAAAATGTCGGCGCTGCGCTGGTAGAGCTGGCACGACAGCTTGCCGCCCGCGACATAGAACTGGAAGAACGCATGGCAGGGTGCGAGCGCCATCCTGTCCAGTTCGCCCACGTTCCACGCCGAGACGATGATGCGGCGCGAATCCGGGTTGTTCTTGAGCTGATCGACTGCGATCTTGATCTGGTCGATCACGCGGCCGTCCACCGCCTCCCACGAGCGCCACTGCTTGCCGTACACCGGCCCGAGATTGCCGCTCTCGTCCGC